>DAOVRZ010000019.1:0-64823 GCA_030627905.1 Halanaerobiales bacterium | reverse complement strand
CACTTAAATTTTCAGATGATATGACGAATTCCAAGTTTCCTATACGATATTTAAGAACAAAATCTAGAAGCATTCATTCGGAGGCTACAGTTGCCTGTTTTCTAAGGAAAGGTATTTTTTGCATTATTGAAAAAAGCAGTTGATTTACCATAAGTAAAATAATTAAATCGAAGCAAGCAGAACCCTTGGATTATGAGGATTGGCTTGCTTCTTAGGTGTATAGAACTTTAGACTGTCCAGAATTAGTTGAAATTAAATTTTAATAGTGTTCGAGTTTTAATCACTCCTTTCGAAAAAATTTGCTAATACACAGCACAAAACACTATAATTGTCTAAAAAAATCACTAATCTAAATTTTTCTACATTTTTTTAAAATTCCTTTTTTATAAAGTAGATATGCTAGGCTAGATTTGCAGGATTTTCTAATTATCCAAAGAAGTAAGTGGATATAAAGGTAATGAGTATTTTCCTATTTCTAAAATATTTTAAAATATGATATAATGAAATTATAAAATCTAGAAAAAGCTGTTCAGGATAACATTCCTTTGAATGGAGGTGGAATTATGCCAAAATCTATTACCGAGTTTTTTGAAGGATGGAAAGAAAGAGAAAATAAGGAGCAAGAGTTTTTAAAAAAATTACAAATTGATGTTTTTCTAGAGGTGGATAAATTGGCAAAAATTTTATTCTATCAATATGGGGCTAAACAGGTTTTTCTTTATGGTTCTTTTGTAGATGGGACTTTTTCTTTACATTCTGATATAGATCTTGGTGTTCTTGGAATTAAACAAATTAAAGAAAATTATTTTGATATTCTAAAAAAACTTGAAACACAAACTTCATTTCATGTTGATCTTGTCCCTTTGGAAGATTGTACTGAAAGCTTTCGAGAGTATGTTATGAAATGGGGAAGGGAGGTTAGCCCAAATGCAAAAAGGTTTACAAATTAAGGCTATGCTGGCTAGGTTAGAAGAAGAAGAAAAATATATAAAGAAAACAATAGATGAGGCAAAATACTATTTTGAAAAGCTTGATTCTCAACCAGATTCTTTGCAAATTCATGGAGATAATAAGTTAGAAGAAGATATAGGAGGAAAAATATGCCGAAACAATTAAAGTATGTTCAGCTTTATACAGATGGGGCTTGTTCGGGGAATCCTGGCCCGGGAGGATATGGAACTATTTTGGTCTTTAATCAGCATCGCAAGGAGGTTTCTGGTGGATATCAGAAAACCACTAATAATCGAATGGAAATTATAGCAGTACTTCGTGGATTGAAAAATTTAAAAGAAAAATGTAAAGTTACGGTTTATTCTGATTCAAAATATGTGGTGGATGCAATGACATTAGGTTGGGTTGAAAAATGGCAGAGGAACGGATGGAAACGAAATAAAAAGGACTGGGCATCAAATATAGACCTCTGGGAAAGAATGTTAGATTTATGTGAAAAACATGAAGTAGAATTTAAATGGGTGAAAGGTCATGCAGGACATCCTGAGAATGAACGGTGTGATGAGATGGCTGTTGCTGCATCAAAACAAGATAATCGGCCTATAGATAAAGGGTATGAAAATTCTATAAAGTAAAAAGGATGGCAAAAACAATTAGGTAATGTCCTAACTTGTTTTGCCATCTTTTTTTATTTGGCACTAATTACGAAAGCAAATCAATGATGATAATAAATGTAAATGAAGGAAAATAGTATATCGTATAGAATATATAATTATACAAATGGAATTATTTAATTAAAAAATTATTTTTGGAAGAGACAATATGTTTTCAAAATTCGATATTTAAGAATATTTATTTTATTTTGTTTCTAGCTTTAGTAATAATAATTATACTAAGCATCTATTAAAGACAAAAATTGTTACTCCTATTGAAAATCTTGAAAAACAATTACGAAACATGAGAGAGAATAATAATTTAAAACATATATATGTTAGAGGGCCAAATGAGATATTGACATTAACATCTGCTTTTAATGAAATGGTTGATAATCTCTTTATGCAAAAGGAAGAGAATAAGAATTTAAAAACAATATCATATACTGATAGTCTTACAACTTTATATAATCATAGGTATTTTTATGAATATTGTGGAAGATTAATTTCTCATAAAGATATTGGTATGACAATTTTGTTTTGTGATATTGATAAGTTTAAAGTTATCAATGATGTTAAGGGGCATGTTGTAGGAGATATTATTTTACAGGGAATAGCGAAAATTATAAAAGAAAGTATATCCCATATTGGGGCAGGTTTTAGATATGGAGGAGAAGAGTTTGTTATTGTTTTACCTAATATAAATTTAAAGAAATCCTTTAAGATAGCAGAAGATATTCGTGAAAAAATTAGCAATTCAGAAGTATTAAAAAAATATGTTAAAGAATTGCCAATTACAGTGAGTATAGGTCTGGCATCTTATCCAGAAAATGGAACAGATATAAAAACAGTAATTGCAAAGGCAGATAAAGCTATGTACTATTCAAAGCAGAAAGGTAGAAAACAGTGTCATATTTACTTTTCAGATATAAGCGAGTATTTGGATAAAAAATCGTTTAATTATTTTAAGCAAGAAATGTTGCTGGATTCTGCATATTCATTAGTGGAAGCTATTGATGCTAAAGATTCTTATACTGGAAAACATTCAGAATCAGTTACAAAATATGCAGTTTTGCTTGCGGATAAGCTCCATCTTTCAAAACAGGATACAGCTATGGTAAGAATAGGTGCATTGTTGCATGATTGTGGAAAGATAGGTATTCCAGATGATATCATTAATAAACCTAGAAAACTTTCACGTAAAGAATATAACATTATTAAAGAACATACAAAATTAGGAAATAATATTGTACGGCATGTCATAACTAATTCTACTGTTGTATCATGTATTCGGAATCATCATGAAAGATGGGATGGAAAAGGATATCCTGATAGATTATCAGATACATCAATTCCTTTACACGCTAGAATAATATGTATCGCTGATGCCTATCATGCGATGATATCAGATCGTCCTTATCGCAAGGCTTTAACTAACGACGAGGCAATTAAACAGTTGAGATTTAATAAAGGAACTCAGTTTGATCCAAATTTAGTTGATATATTTATACAAACAATTATGAACTTATAAATATCATCGAAGGGTATTGGGTTATTTGATACTTAGTATTTGAAAGAAAATAATAGGATAAACATCTTACATATTGGCAAGTATAATTATAGTTATTACGATTTCGCTTAAAGGAATGATATTATGTATAAGTTAGGGTATTTAAATCTATTAGAAAATGGTGAATTAGAAAGAAGAGTTAATATTTTTAAAAAAATGCTTTCTAATTGTGTAATCTGTCCACATCAATGTCAGGTGAATCGCTTAAAAGGATTAAAGATCCCTATTATATATAACACTAATGGATATGATTTTACAGATACTTTGAAATTCTTGGATGGTATTATAGATATCTATATGCCAGATATCAAATTTTCAGATGATGATCTCAAAACAGATAAAAAAAATATCGCTTATAAAGGCTTATTAATTCGACATTTGGTTCTTCCAGAAAATTGGTTGGGTTAAGAAAAGTTAAAGGAGAATATTAATTATTTCTGAAAGGTTTTTTTGACCTTTCTTTTTTTTTGTAAAATACAAAAAGGAAAACTCATAAGTATAGCGAATAGATTATTTACACAAGTTAATAATTATCTAGAAAGGGTGGTATATTTTGAAACGTAATTTTTTTCTTACACTAACTTTAACAAGTCTTATTTTATTCGTCTTTGGCTTTACTTTAGTTAGTGCAGATTCGAGCTTTTTATGGGCTCCGCGTATTGGGAATGTAACTTCTAATGGAATTGAAGTTGTTTTTAAAACAGATGGTGAAGTAGATACATATATTCAGTATGCAATTAAAGACGATTTTGATGCGGGAAAAGGATGGGGTTTTAAAAGTAAAGTATTTCATGGAACATTATTTAGAATTCCTTTAGATGCTTTGAAATCTAATACCGAATATGTTTATCAAGTTGTGATAAACAAGATGCCTGTTACTGAAGTGTACTCATTTTTTACGGCGTCAGATGAACCGATTGAGTTTACTTTTATGGCTTATGGTGATACTAGATCACATCAGGATAAGCATAAACTATTAGCAGATAAGATGGCTTTGGATGAAACAAATCCACGGTTTTTAATTCATGTGGGGGATTTGGTATCAAATGGTATGGAAGAAGATGAATGGCTAGAATTTTCTGATGCTATTGAGAAATTGAGTGCCTCTATTCCGTATTATTCTGCGATAGGTAACCATGAATATAATTCTGAACTTTATTATGATGGTTTAGCATTACCTTTAACAGGTGGAGGACAGCGAAATAGTGAATGGTATTCTTTTGATTATGCAGGTGTTCATTTTATAGTTTTAGATAGTAACATTATGGATAAATATACGAATATGAATGTACCTAATGCTGTGGAACTTCAAGCAGAATGGATGATTAAAGATTTAGAATCACATAAAGATGCAAAATGGATTATTGCAGTTTTTCATCATCCAATATATTCTTCTCATGGGAGGAGTCGTTATCCACGTCTTCAGGAAGAGTGGATTCCAATTTTGGACAAATATGGTGTTGATCTAGTTATAAATGGTCATAATCATATCTATGAACGGGTTTTAAGTGGTGGAAGAAACTATATCACTTCAGGCGGAGGTGGAGCACCGTTTGATTATACTTATGAGTATGAGCCAAGATTAGAAGATAGTGTTGCTATTGAAGATGCTATTCTCCAATATACTCTAGTACGAGTGACAGAAGATAAGCTTTATGTTGAGATTGTACAGACTCACGAGGAAGCGGATGACTTTGTGAGTTTGGATGAAAGTTTTAAGATCATTGATAGATGTGAAATTGAAAATATTTCGCCTGCCGAATAAAATGTATCA
This sequence comes from Halanaerobiales bacterium, assembly GCA_030627905.1. Classification (GTDB taxonomy): domain Bacteria; phylum Bacillota; class Halanaerobiia; order DY22613; family DY22613; genus JAGMES01. The sequence continues at coordinate 59,875 of DAOVRZ010000019.1, read as the reverse complement.
TTTTTAGGATAATACATATGATATAAGAAAGATTTGGATGAGATTCACTTGACGCTGAAGAGTAAGTTTGTTATAATGAAAAAAAATTCATAATCTATTAAGGCTATGAAGGGGAGTAGTAATCGCTCTCAAAAGTTAGAGAGCTGCCGGGTGGGTGCAAGGCAGTCTTTTGAACGATGAACTCGCTCCAGAGCTTTCAGGATGAAATAAAGTAATTCTGAACGGATACAGACCGTTATTCTGGTGCTGTTTAAACTATCTTGTTTTTACAGCCATGAGTGGGCAGGTGTGATAATCTGTCAATTAAAGAGTGGTACCGCGGAAGTAAAGCCTTTCGTCTCTTACGAGATGAAAGGCTTTTATTTTTTATAAAAATTTAATTTTATTAAAGGAGATGAAGTAAATGGCTGAGAAGTATAATCCCCAGAATATTGAGCCTAAGTGGCAGAAATACTGGGAAGAGAAAGAAATGCATCAGGCTAAAAATGATGATCCAAGGCCAAAGTATTATTGTCTCGATATGTTCCCATATCCTTCTGGATCTGGTATTCATGTAGGTCACTGGCGTGGATATGTTTTAAGCGATGTTATAAGTCGTTACAAAGTTCTACAAGGATATAAAGTTTTGCATCCAATGGGTTGGGATGCTTTTGGTCTTCCTGCTGAAAACTATGCGATTCAGAATAAGATTCACCCTGCTATCGCAGTGAAAACAAATGTAGAAAATTTTAAGCGCCAATTACATGATATCGGGGCTATGTATGACTGGTCAAGAGAGATTAATACCACCGATCCAGAATATTACAAATGGACACAATGGATTTTTGTAAAAATGTTTAAGGAAGGATTGGCTTATCGTAAAGAGATGCCAATAAACTGGTGTCCTGATTGTAAAACTGGTCTTGCTAATGAAGAGGTTGTAAATGGTGGCTGTGAACGTTGTGGTGCTGAAATTACTAAAAGAAATCTGAATCAATGGATGCTTAAAATCACTAAATATGCTCAGCGTTTGTTAGATGATCTGGAAGGATTGGATTGGCCTGAAAAGGTTAAAAAGATGCAGGCAAATTGGATTGGTCGCAGTGTTGGGGCAGAGATTACTTTTGAAGTTGAAGGAACAGGGCAGCCTATTACTGTTTTTACGACTCGATCAGATACTCTTTTTGGTGCTACTTATATGGTTATTGCTCCAGAACATTCGATTGTAAAAGAGATTACTACTCCTGAACAACTTTCAAAAGTTGAGGAGTATATAAATGAAGCGTCAAAGAAATCTAACATTGAGCGGATGATTGAAGATAAGAAGAAAACTGGTGTTTTCACTGGTGCATATGCGATAAATCCGATTAATGGTGATAAAGTCGCCATCTGGATTTCTGATTATGTATTGATGGATTACGGAACTGGTGCAATTATGAGTGTACCTGCTCATGACCAGAGAGATTTTGATTTTGCAAAAGAATTTGGTTTGCCTTTAAAAGTTGTAATTCGTCCTGATGGGGAGACTTTTGAAGCAGAAGATTTGACTGAAGCCTACACAGAATCTGGGAAAATGGTGAATTCAGGAGAATTTACGGGTCTTACTTGGGAAGAAGGTAAAAAGAAGGTTACTCAATATCTTGCTGATAAGCAAGTTGCAAAAGCTACAGTTAACTTTAAATTACGTGACTGGGTCTTCTCACGCCAACGTTATTGGGGAGAACCAATTCCGATTATCCATTGTGAAAAATGTGGAATGGTTCCTGTTCCAGAAGAGGATTTGCCAGTTCGGTTGCCAGATGTTGATAGTTATGAGCCTACTGGTACAGGTGAATCTCCACTGGCCAGAATTGAAGAATGGGTAAACACTACTTGTCCAAAATGTGGTGCCGTCGCAAAGCGTGAAACTGATACAATGCCACAATGGGCTGGTTCTTCATGGTATTTCCTACGTTATCCTGATCCACATAACACGAAAGAACCATGGAGTAAAGAAGCAATGCAGAATTGGATGCCAGTAGATCATTATGTTGGCGGTATTGAACATGCGATTCTCCATCTTCTCTATGCACGTTTCTTTACTAAATTTATTTATGATATTGGTGCAATAAACTTTAATGAACCTTTTAAACGTCTATTTAACCAAGGAATGGTTTATAAAGATGGATCTAAAATGAGTAAATCTAAGGGGAATGTAGTTAGCCCTGATGAGCTTATTGATAGATATGGGCGCGATACAATCAGACTCTATGAACTTTTTGTGGGCCCACCTGAAGTCGATGTAGAGTGGAGTGAACAGGGTTTTGAGGGTGTAGCACGTTTCTTGAATAGAACTTGGAATTTAGTTAATGAAAGTATAGATGAGAGTAAATTTGTTGAATCAACTAAAGAGTTAGAACGGGCTCGTCATAACTTAATTAAAGATGTGACCGAACGTCTAGAAGAACTTAAACTAAATACTGCAGTTAGTGCATTTATGTCCTATGTCAATTTCTTAAACAAAGAGAAAGAAAAGGGGATTGACAGAGAATCAATTGAAAATCTTGCTAAGCTTTTAGCACCATTTGCACCTCATTTTAGTGAAGAAGTATGGGAGTTAATGGGTCACAATGAGAGTGTCTTTAAAGAAAAATGGCCAACTTTTGATCCTACTAAGCTGGTTGCTGATGAGATGAAACTTCCAGTTCAGATCAACGGTAAGATGAGAGAAACTCTGATTATTAGTGTTGATGCATCAAAAGATGAGATTTTAGCGAAAGCAAAAGAACTGCCAAATGTTCACAAGCATATTGAAGGTAAAAATGTGGTTAAAGAAATTTATGTTCCGAAGAAGATTATTAATATTGTAGTGAAGTAAGATAAATAAAATAAAGAAGAGGTTAGTTTTAATGCTAATCTCTTCTTTATTTTGAAAAGATATTTCATAGATTATGTCTTTGATCAGTAAAAACCTATTAACTAAATCACGAATTTGTACTATGTTCTAATAAGAATTGATCTTCAAAACCTACACATACTAAAGTATAATAGTTATTAAACGATCTACTATACAGCTAGAGTAATGGAAAGAGGGTGAATATATGATTAAGGTTCGTAATATGGAGTGGAAAGACTATCAACAGATTAGCTGGATTGATCAGCTCGCTTTCGCAGGTCATTATAAAAAGACATATGGAGTAAGTCAATTTCCAGAAAGAACTCAAAGTGGAATGGATGCTTATATAAATTGTACTGGTGGAGAGGCTTTAGTTGTGGAATATAGTGGACAAGTTGTGGGTTTTAATTTTGTACATCAGTGGGGTAGCCTAGGTTGGTTTGGCCCATTGGGAATAGATCCAAATTATCAGAGAAGAGGTCTTGGTAAGGCTTTATTAGAAAAAACCTTGGAAATTTATGAAGAAAGACAGGTAGCAGAAATCGGGCTTGAAACCCGTGTGGACTCGCCTGCCAATATCGGTATGTATATGTCAATGGGATTTCAACCTATGTGTGTAACTTTAGATTTAACTCGGACGGTGAAAATTGGTAAAATGGCTACTCCGCTTATAAAAATTCGTCCAGAAGTAGAATTTTTATATTATAAAGAAAAAATGAATGAAGCTGATTTAAATCAACTTTGTGAAGAAGTATGGAAATTGACTGATCAAGTTAATCCAGGTCTTGATTATAAATCAGAGTTAGAATTACTTCTTAAATTTGGTTTTGGACAAGTGATTGTAATGAAAGAAGAAGGGGAAGTATGTGGATTAGCTCTGATTATGACAACTGATTTACGTGGACAGGAAGGTTTTGCAGTAACAATTCGTGGATTGTTGATAAAACCAGGAACACCAGCAATGGAATATATTAGATTATCAGAATTATTACAGGAAGTTTATCAGGTTACCAGACAGTTAAAGCGGAGTAAAGTAGCAATATCCGTGTATAGTGCGTATGATGCTGTTACACGTTATTTACTTAAAGATGAACATTTTACTATTAGTTTTCCTTATTTAAGAATGGTGATGAATGACCCCTATTTCCCAATTAGAAGAGGTGGAATAGAACTTTCTAAATGGAGGGGCTAAATAATATATGTAGCTTATAAGCTACATATATTAAATTTAACAACTTTCGGAAGAGGATTTATATCTCCACCGAAAATTAATTTATTTAAGAATAGTTACACCCACGTATAGAAGATGGGATATTTTTGCCTTCCGAAATTGTTGTTAAACTGAGTAATAAAAAATATTAAAATGGAGATAATAATATCAAGGATGTATGCACGTAAAAATTTTCTAATAGGGGTGGGAAAGTGAGATGAATTTTTTATTCGCCATAGGTTTAGGGAGTGGACTGGCAGGAGCAGCAGGGTTTCGAGCTTCTTTTCCATTATTACTAGCCTCACTTTTGGCTAGATATATTAAAACTATTCATTTACCCCCTGCTCTAGAATGGCTTCAATCTACTCCTGCTTTGATACTTCTATTAGCATTAATGTTGTTAGAATTTTTGGTAGATCAGTTTCCAGGGGTGAGTTTTTTTCACACCTCGTTGTACACAGCAATAAAAGTTCTCGCTGGTGGGATTCTCTTTACTTTGGCTGTTAATACAAATTTTTTCATTGGCATGATTTTTGGAGGGTTGATTACTGGTCTTTTAATTTTTTCTGGTTTGGTTTTAAAACCTTGGGTTTTACGCGAACAGCACTATTTTAGAAATTTGGAATATCCAAGTATTGAAAATCTAGCATCTATTTCTCTGACTATTTTAGCTTTTGCTGTACCTTGGCTCAGTCTTTTTTTGGTTATTGGGTTGATTTATACTTCCATTAAAATTGGTTGGCGAATTGCTTAATCGGTGAAAGGAGGATGAGGACGAGTATGAGTGGATTTGTACGCGGATTATTTGTAGGAACAGTTATAGGGACAGTTTCCAGTATGGTGATGAGATCTGATTATCGAAACAAAGCTAAAGAATGGATTCGCCAGGGAGGCCAAATGCTTGAATTTGCTGAGGAGGGTTTGGGCACCATGGGTAATATGGTTCATCAAGGACAGAATATGTTTAAAGAAAAGGTGAGTCCGCAAATGTCTGAAATGAAGGAAACTTTTCAAATGGGAAAAGAAAAAATTAATCAGCGTGTAGAGGTTTTAGAGAAGAGATTGGAGGAGCTAGAGAAGGGATATTAAGATGGAGAAGACAAAATTTCAAGAAAATTATCAAAAACTTCTAATTTTGGTGCTTATACTCCTGCCTTGTTTTTTCTTTCTGTATTTAGTCAGGGGTATTCTTTTTCCTTTTTTTATGGCTGGAGTGATTGCTTATCTCGTGAATCCTTTGATTGAAAAACTTTTGGGTCGTGGATTTAATCGATTAGGAGCTTTGATATTACTCTTTAGTATGTTAGTAACTATAAGTTTAATTTTTGGTATTTTTGGATTACCGCTTATTGTAGATGATTTAAATAGTTTAGCTCAAACCTTACCTACCTATGTTACAAATTTACAGAATCGTTTAGATCAAGTCTATTCTGATTTCAAGCGAATTAAACTTCCTGCAATTGTTAAACAGGTTGCTGATCAGACTCTCTTAAAAGTTGAACAGTTTGGTTTGGATTTTGTAAATCGCCTAACTGATTTGACCCTTAATATATTTTCACATTTGATGAATCTGATAATGGCACCGATTATTGCATTCTATATTTTGAAGGATTTAGAAGAGTTAAATAAAAGTGCTCAGCTTTGGATTCCAAAACAATATCGAAAAGAAGTTATTCAACTTATGAGTGAGATCAATGGTGTCTTGAATGGTTTTATGCGTGGACAATTTTTAGTTGCTATTTTAATTGCCGCATTTACTACAGTGGGGCTTGTTATATTAAAGGTAAAATTTGCTATTGTTTTAGGTATTTTTGCTGGGGCGTTTAATATTATCCCTTATCTAGGGCCAATTTTAGGAGCTATTCCTGCTGTGGCGATAGTATTGATCAAATCGCCTATTCAGGCTGTAGGAGTAATTATTTTGTTTGTTGTGATTCAGCAGATTGAGAGTGGTTTTATTTCTCCAAGAATTATGGCAGATAAAGTTGGATTGCATCCTGTTACAGTAATTTTTGCAGTTTTAGCTGGTGGACAAATTGGTGGGATTATTGGCATGATTTTGGCGGTACCAATTGCAGGGATTGTTAAGGTGATTTTAAAATTTATTCGTGAAAAATTGGGATATTTCTCTTGACAAGATCATGCTTTTCCGATATAATCAAGAAAAATAAATATTTTAAATGACGATGATAGAAATGAAGTAGGTTAGCTCCAGTTCTAAGAGAGGAGATCTATTAGCTGTAAGGATCTCTGTTCATGACTAACTGAAAGCCCTTCTTGAGTTATAGACCGAAATTATTGGCTTTGAGTCAAGAGTAAGTCTATCGTATTACAGGCGTTAACTGTTATGGTGATTTTCAGGAAACATCAACTGAGGCCGAATGAATTATTTTCGGTGAAACAGGGTGGTACCACGGATTTAAACCCGTCCCTGCTGTTTAACGTGCACTAGCACGCGAAACAGTAGGGGCGGTTTTTTTATTTTCAGGAGATTTGAATTTCGAGGAGGTATTTTAAATGAAGCGAATGACAGGTAATGAACTTCGTAAGGCTTATCTTGATTTTTTTGAAAGTAAAGGTCATATGGTGATGCAGAGTGCACCTTTAGTTCCAAAAAATGATCCTACATTATTATGGATTAATGCTGGTATGGCACCTTTAAAGCCATTTTTTGATGGTCGTGCTGTACCTCCTTCTAGAAAAATGGCTAGTTCACAAAAATGTATTCGTACCAATGATATTGAAAATGTTGGTAGAACTGCTAGACATCATACTCTATTTGAAATGTTGGGTAATTTCTCTTTTGGAGATTATTTTAAAGAAGATGCAATCAAATGGGCCTGGGAATTTCTTACTGAAGTATTGGGATTGCCAGAAGATCGTCTTTGGATAACTATTCATCCAGGTGATGAAGAAGCTTTTGAAATCTGGAATAAAAAAGTTGGACTATCATCTGATAGAATTGTACGATTGGAAGAAAATTTTTGGGAAATAGGAACAGGTCCATGTGGACCTTGTTCTGAGATTCATTATGATCGTGGCGAGGAATATAGCTGTGATGATCCAAATTGTCAGGTTGGCTGTGAATGTGATCGTTATTTAGAAATCTGGAATCTTGTATTTACTCAGTATAATCAGACTGAAGAAGGAGAGTATTTACCATTACCACAGAAAAATATAGATACAGGAATGGGTTTAGAGCGAATCGCTTCTGTTTTGCAAAATACTGATTCTAACTATGAGACTGATCTTGTAAAACCAGTTATTGATAAAGTTCAGGAGATGACTGGAATTGACTATACAAAAGATGAACAGGTACGGACTGCATATCGAGTAATTGCTGATCATATCCGTTCAATTACCTTTGCTGTCGCTGATGGTGCTGTGCCATCTAATGAGGGTAGAGGATATGTAATTCGTAGAATTCTTCGCCGTGCTGTCAGGTGGGGACGAGTTCTTGAAATTACAGAACCTTTCCTCTTTAAATTGGTGTCAGTTGTTGTAGAGATGATGAAGCCTGGTTATCCAGAACTTGTTGAAAAGGCAGAACATGTTGCTATGATTGTAGAAAATGAAGAAAATCGTTTCCAGGAAACTTTAGATCAGGGTTTAAATATTTTGAGTCAGATGATTGCTGAACAGAAAAAAGTTGACAGTAACGAGATTAATGGAGAACAAGCGTTTAAGCTTTATGACACTTATGGTTTTCCATTAGATCTAACACAGGAAATTGTCCTGGATTCTGGATTCACAGTGGCCATAGATGGCTTCAATGCTGCTATGGAAGCACAACGTCAGCGGGCTCGTGCTGCTCGTGAAGATTATGGTTTTGGCGATACTGTTGCTGAAGTATATAAAAAGATTCGCGAAGAAAAAGGATTACCTGAGTTTACAGGATACTCTTCTTTAGAAGAAGAGACCGAGATCATTGTTCTAGTAAAAGATGGAGATATGGTTGAGACTCTGACTCCAGGTGAGATGGGTCAGGTAGTTTTAAAGAGAACTCCTTTTTATGCAGAGAGTGGGGGTCAAGCTGGTGATATAGGTCGTTTAGAAGCAGAAGGTCTTATTACGACAGTAACTGGTACTCGCAAGCTTGCTGAGGTGAATTTTTCTGATGTATTGATTGAAGATGGAGCTCTTACTGTTGGAATGAAAGTTAAAGCTATTGTGGAAGACGGAATACGAAAAGATATTACCAGAAACCACAGTGCAACACATATTTTGCATAAAGTTTTAAAAGAAGTATTAGGTGATCATGTTAATCAGGCAGGTTCTCTTGTGGAACCAATTCGTCTTCGTTTTGACTTTACTCATTTCCAGAGTCTAACTAAAGAAGAGTTAAAAGCTATTGAAGAAAAAGTGAATAATGAAATTCGTAAAAACCATCCTGTTAAGACTACAGTAACTTCTCTGGAGAATGCTCGCAAGATGGGAGCAGTTGCTCTCTTTGATGAAAAATATGGTTCTGATGTTCGGGTAGTAAGTGTTGGAGATTATAGTATGGAGCTTTGTGGTGGAATTCACATTCAATCTAGTGGTGAGATTGGAGTTTTCAAGATTGTAAGTGAAGCAGGTATTGCTGCTGGAGTTCGCCGGATTGAAGCTTTAACAGGAAAACTCGCATTAGATTATCTGAGTAAACGAGAAGCTTTACTCGAAGAGGCTGCTAATCTTGTGAGAGCAAATCCAGATGATCTAGTTGTTCGTGTGGAGCGGTTGTTAGCAGAAATGAAAGAAAAAGATAAAGAGATTAACGCATTGAAGCAGAAATTCGCTGGATCTCAAGTTGATGATATTTTAAATCAGGTTAAAGAGATTAATGGTATTAAATTTCTCGCAGCTAAGGTAGAAGGAATAGATGGTAATGCTTTACGGAATATGGGTGATGAACTGAAGCAAAAATTAGGGTCTGGTGTTCTAATTCTCGCTTCTGATTTCAAAAATAAAGTTCTATTTGTTTCGATGGTAACAGACGATTTAACCAAAAAATATCAAGCAGGTAAGATTGTTGGTGAAGCTGCAAGAGTTACAGGTGGTGGTGGTGGCGGCCGACCAAATATGGCTCAAGCCGGTGGAAAAGATCCTGCAAAAATTGAAGATGCATTGAAAAAAGCTGAAGAAATGATTGCTCAAGGCTAATATAAAAAAAGAATTCTCTTTTAGAGGATTCTTTTTTATGCCTTAACCGTTGTAATTAAGAAATATATTTTATCTACCAACAGTATCCTTCAATACTAATTATATTAATAGCTTATTATAATTTTCCTTCTATTCTAAAAAAGCTTATATGTCACTTGACGTTATAATTATTAACATATATAATAATAGTAAAAATGTAATAAACTATGGATGATATTTTGTATTAATAAAAGAGGAGGTTTCAGAATGAAAGGTTTAGCATTTATATTTCCGGGCCAAGGTGCACAATATGTTGGGATGGGTAAAGACTTATGTCAGGAATTTGCAATAGCGAAACAAACTTTTGAGGAAGCAAATGATGCTTTAGGATATGATCTGATGAAATTGTGTTTTGAGGGAGATATGGAAGAATTAACAAAGACTGAGAATACTCAACCTGCGATTCTTACTAACAGTATAGCTTCTTTTAGAGTATATATGCAAGAAATTGGAATCACACCTGAATACGTTGCAGGACACAGTCTAGGTGAGTTTTCTGCTTTGGTTAGTTCCGGTGCATTAGAGTTTAGAGATGCTGTTAAAATAGTAAATAAACGCGGTCAGTTTATGCAAGAGGCTGTTCCAATTGGTGTAGGTGGAATGATGGCAGTTATGAAATTAGACCGTAAAGATGTAGATGAAGTATGTAAGGAAGTTTCCAAGCCGAATGATGTAGTTGTTCCAGCTAATTATAATTCAGATAAGCAGATTGTAATTTCGGGTCATATTAATGCAGTAAAACGAGCAGGAGAAAAGTTAGCAGAATTGGGAGGAATGGTAAAGTTATTGCAAGTTAGTGCTCCTTTCCATAGTCCTCTTATGCTACCTACAAGAGAAAGATTGAGTGAGGAATTGCAGAAATATACTTTTGGAACAATTAAGTTTCCAGTAATTTCTAATGTTAACGCCTTACCATATGAAGGGTCTGAAAAAATAATTGAAAATTTAGCTAACCAAATAGATAGTCCAGTTAGATGGCATGAATCAATGGAGTACATACATAAACAAGGTATTGTTAGAGCAATTGAAATGGGGCCTAAGAAAGTATTAAAGAGCCTAATGAAAAGAAGTTTTAAAAGTATTGAAGTTTTACAATTAGAAAATAAAGCACATTTAGATGCTGTTAGAGAAGTTTTAAAAAAGAAAGATTTCGCTAAAGTGGTTTCTAAATGTTTAGCTATTGTTGTTTGTACCCGTAACAGAAATTGGGATGATGATGAATATCAGAAAGGAGTTGTCGAGCCTTACCGAAAAATTCAACAACTCCAAGCTCAAATAGAAGAGAAAGGTATTGAAACAACAGAAGAAGATGCTAGAAAAGCTTTAGAAATGTTGAAAATGGTTTTTGAAACCAAAAAGGTACCAATTGAAGAACAAACAGAAAGATTTACAGAAGTTTTTGATGAAAGTGGAACATGGAGTGTATTTCCTGATTTTCAAAACTAAGAATTAGCAGCAGTATAATAGTTGACTTTTACTAGAAATTTGTATATTTTACTCGAAATTTTATAAAAGATGAAAAATTCACCTTTACAAAATGACAAAATAAATGGTATAATGATTAGCCCACAAAAAGTAGTCGCACTTGCATACCATATAAAGTACTGAAATGGTGAGGTCAGTACTTTATATGGTATGCAAGTGCGACTAAAATACTTTTTGTGGTCGAATCATATAATTAGTTATGCAAAAAGAATTGAAGGTATTTAAACAGCGTATAACGAATAACTAAATTAGGTAAACTAGAATTTAGAACACTAAAAGGTGGGATAAAGATGGGAAATGATTATAAGCACGATCAGACGATGATGTTTCGGGTAAAAAAAGAAGATGAACTCAGCATAGCTGCTCGGGTCTTGACTGAAGTATTCACAGCTTTGAAAGAAAAGGGATATGACCCGATTAATCAGATTGTTGGATATGTCCTATCAGGTGATCCTGCTTATATTACTAGTTATAAAAATGCGCGAAGTTTGATTAGAGGTTTAGAGCGGGATGAACTGATAGAGGAACTGGTTCGGAGTTATTTGGAGAAAAGTATAAAGTGATTATGTGAAGTTTGAATGGAAATGTATAAAGATATAGAAGGTGACCATTGTGGATTTAAAGACAATAGTCACCTTTTTTTGTATGTAGCAGAATTTGTTATTTGGAGTTGTTAATATGGCGATTGTTGAAAAATTGGAGTGCTAATATTGAGTTAACAGGATTTTACAGTTAAATCAAGAAAAATAAAAGTACTGGTGAGATAACCAGTACTTTTATTTTTTTATCAAAAAATGAAACCTAAATGCCTTTTTATCCTAATAGCCGAAAAGATCCCTACCTCTTAGCGATAGCGTAGGTGGGGGATGTTCAATATCTTGCACTTTTAGTCTTGAAATAGCCCAATCTTATCTTTTAAAAGAACTTACCCAGTAGCAAGTCTATTTATGACTTATTTAGAGACGAAAGCTATGAACATGCAGTATAAAGAAGCTGAAGCACTTGTTTTGTTTAACGCAAAAGAAAGCATCTTGTAGATAAAATTAAGATCGGAATAAAAAAATGTATAATAATTCATATTAGGGAGAAACTAGTCTTTGAAAATAGTTTGGAGTGATTATCATGAAAAAATTTAGCTTTCTTTTGATCTTAATATCAATACTAACTCTAATATTTCCCACCATATCTCTATCTAACGAACAGGGCAAATTTGTCATTCTCCTATTAGACCAACTCTCCCTTAAAGAGATCAGTCAATACGGTGGGCCAGTCTTTATCCAACTCTTCGACGAAAGTGCTCAAGCCCTGCTGAACGTCCGTACAGACTACGGGATTAAGACCGAATATACTTATCAGGCTTTTGGCGCAGGTAATCGTGGAGAGAAATATGGCGCTGTTTCAGGCATGCTAGGTGAATTGCTTAAAGTAAATAATTATAAAGTGGCGGTCTATGGTAATATGGACTATGGAACAGAAGAAAACCGTAAAGTGATGACTATTGTGATGGATAACAATAGTCATCTTTTTTATGGGGATGTAACGAAAAATGTTCTTCTTAAAGATTCTATCTTTCCAGGTAATTGGCGTACAGACTATCAGAAGATGACAGAGCTTTTTTTAGAGGGTTATGATAAGTATGATCTCATAGTGCTGGAGGTAGGGGATCTGGCCCGTATTAAGAGAGGTCTTAAGGAAGAAATACTTACTAAAGATGAAGAAGAGTTTCTGATGCAGGTGACATTTGAGCGTATTGATCGATTGTTAGGTATGGTAAAAGCTCGTTTGAATCTAACTCAGGATCGCTTGATGGTTGTAGCCCCTACTCCTGATTCTTCTGAAATACGGATTGGTGCAAAACTATCTTGGGTTTTACTTACTGGAATTAACTATGAGATGGGAGTATTAAAAACTGGAACGACTCGCCGTCCCGGATTGGTTACAATTTCTGATCTTGCTCCTACGGTGTTGGAATATTTTCAAATTCCAACACCTACAGAAATGACAGGGAGATTAATTATAACTGATCAGGTTACTCATGGTGGGTTATCTAGATTAATGAATTTGAATCAACAGATAGTTCGAACATCGGAGTGGCGTCCGTGGTATATAAAGGCTTTCATCCTAATCCAGATTATTGGCCTTTTTCTTGCTACACTGATTTTTTTTAGTAGAAAAATTGTGCCTGAAATATGGTGGAAGGTAGTTAGAATCTGGCTTTTGGGTATAATGTTTATCCCTTTGTTTTTTTTAGTACTATCTCCATATAATCTTTCAGATTTCACTGGATATCTAATTATTTTATTTTTTTTAATTGCTCTTGGCACCTGGCTTATTGAAAAATTACACAAAAATCCTCTCGCTTCTGTTGTTACTATAATCATTGTGACCATCATTCTCATTCTCTTTGATATTTTTCGGGGTTCTCCATGGATGTCTCGATCGATTTTGGGTTATTGCCCTATTATTGGTGCCCGCTTCTATGGCCTTGGAAACGAATATATGGGACTTTTAGTAGGGGGAACTTTAATGGGATGGACAGGTCTTTTGGATTTGTGTTCATGGTTTGAGGAAAGAAAAATGATTTTAACACCAATTGTATTTATAGCTATAATGAGTATCATCGGTTTTCCCCTCTTGGGTGCTAATCTTGGAGGTGCTATAACTGCTATTGCTGCATTTACTTCTACTTATGTTTTGATGGTTGAAAAAAGTAAACGGATCAAAATTATTTTTGTGATCGCTGGAGCTATGTTTATTATCTTAGGCATATTTATTTTAGCGGATACATATAGTTTGGCAGGAGAAAGGAGCCATTTTGGACAAACGATTAATTTACTCAGGAATCAGGGTTTTTCGGCTTTTATGGAAATAATCACACGTAAATTAAGTATGAATCTTAAACTTTTACGTTGGACAATTTGGACCCGTGTTCTTATTACTTTTATTATTGTCCTTGTTTTGCTTTTTAAAAGACCTCGGGGTGCATTATCAAAATTGATCACGACGATGCCTAATCTATTTCTGGGTTTTATAGGAGTGATTATAGGAAGTGTAGTAACTATAATTGTTAACGATTCGGGAGTAGTAGCAGCAGCAACATTACTTTTTTACGCAATATTACCTCTAATATATTTAACAACATTTTCGGAAGGCTAAAATCTCTCATCTTCTAAAAGTAGGGATAAATTATCTCGACTTTGATTTTCAAGAAAATGGAATAAATTTCTATCTAAACGAACTTATAAAAAAAATTAAAAAAAATTTGCTAAATAAAAAGGGGTTATTTAATTTATGGAGAAAATTGTAAACAATAAGACGTATGAGGAAGGTGATAAAATAATGAGATTTTTTAAGCGTAAAAATAAATTCCTTGACTCGAATGGTTTTAATTATCGACTAGCATTGGATATAGGTACTGAATTTTTAAAAGTTGTAATAGTTGAGTATAATGATGAAGAGCGAAACATCGTTGGCTATGCCCGAGTTCAACAAAGATATGGTGATATGGCAGGGGGTGCTATTTCAAATATCCCTGGAGTTGTAGAGACAGCAAAGAAAGCATTAGCGATTGCTAAAGAATATACTCCTCATGAACCTGAAGATGCAGTGGTGGGAATTGCTGGGGAATTTGTTAAAGGTTTAGTTACAACTATAGAAGAAGAACGGAAAGAACCTCTAGAACGTATAAGTGAGAAAGAGTTGGAGATACTAACTCAGAAAGCCCAACAATTGGCATATTATCGTGGCAAAGAAGAGTTAATCAGTCAAACTGGAATCAATAATATTGAGATTCAGTTGGTTAATACCGCTTTAGTAGAAGTAAAGATTGATGGATATAAGGTTTCCAATCCATATCAATTTCAGGGGAAAAATATTTCTTTAAGTTTGTTTAATACCTATGCTCCATTAGTGAATGTAGGTCCTCTTGCAACAATCGCAGAAAACCTAGGATTCCAACTTATAAATACTGTTGCTGAACCATATGCTATTGCAAATAGTATTCTCACAGACGAAGCATATGAATTCGGTGCTATTGTTGTTGATATTGGAGGTGGAACGATGGATGTGGCATTGATTCGAAATGGTGGTATTGAAGGGACAGAGATGATTGCTATGGGAGGACGTTCTTTTACACGCAAAATCGCTAGAGAGTTGAATGTGACATTGAAGGATGCAGAAGAGTTAAAACTTAAATTTTCAAAAGATCAATTACCACCAGATATGTCTAAAGAGATTCAAGAAATGCTAAGACCTGATTTAACCCTTTTATATGAAGGGTTGGAACTGGCTTTAAAAAATCTCTCTAAAGGTAATGCTCTTCCTCCTAGAATTTATTTTTGTGGGGGAGGAAGTGCACTCAAAGGTTTGATAGATGGGGTTCATGAAAGACGGATTTTTGAACGCCTTCCATTTTTTAAACGTCCTGAGATTTGCATGTTAAAAGCCGAGAAGGTTTCTGGGATTAATGATCCTGATAATTTGGTAACAGGGGAAGAAAATGTGACACCAAAGAGTTTAGCGATTCAAGGTGTTCGTTTTGCAACCAAAAATTTTTTAGATCAAAGATTAGCATAAGTGAACTCGTCCAGCTAAAGCTGAAGATTAAAAACAATTCCCACCACTTATAGAAGTGGGGGTCATATCTAAAAATATATTTTTTAGACTTAACAACTTCTTATAGGAGTGATATAATGGATAGACGGGGTTATCGGGTTTATTATCTTGATCCGGAAGAAGATATAAATAGTTTAATAGCTGAGCTTGGTCAGACTACTTTGCAGAAAATAGCACTTGTTGTTCATCAGAGTTCAAACATTTTTAACAGCCGAATCAATATTCAGTTACTTCAAAAGTATTTAAAAGATTGGCAGAAAGAATTGGTCTTTATTTCAGCTGAAATGCGACTGATTCGCTTAAGTTTAGAAATAGGTATAAAAATTTATGCTGATCTAGAGGCTTTTGAGTTAGATGAACCTATTGAAGATGTAAATGAACCTTTGGTTACTTCTTTAAGCACTGAAGAACTTCTTCCAGATATTTATGCTCAAACTATACATAAGGATGAGTCAGTTGAAGAAATTCCCATGTATAGAAGCAGAAGGCATAGAAAGCATTTGGGAAGAAAGATTACTGTCGTTGTTGTTGCTTTAGTTATTCTTTTGGGGATGGGGTGGTTCTACTTTAACTTTTCAATAGTTACTGTTGAAATAAGTCCTATCATCGAAGATTTAGAACAAAATTTCCAACTTACCTGTGATCATGATCTTCAAAAGATACAACTTGCTGAGCGAAAAATTCCTATGGTAAATGCTAAATATGAAGTTAAAGGCCAAGCAACTGTTCCTACAACTGGTCAAAAACGTATTGGTTATAAAAGAGCAGAGGGAAAAGTAGTTTTTTTCAATAATCAAAAAAAGAATGTAACTGTTCCTGCTGGTACTGTTTTAAAAACAAGTAAAGAAATAAAATTTAAAACTGTTCAAACAGTTACTGTACCTGCCTTAACGGAAAATTTTATTTTGGGCGTTTCTTCAGGAACTACATCAGGCATGGCTGAGGTTAATATGGTGGCTTTGGAAGCGGGGAGTCAAGGAAATGTATCGGTGGAGAAAGTAAGTTTCTTTGATGGTAAAGATTATGGGTTAGAAGTTAGAAATCCAAAAGAAACCCATAATGGTTCTGATCGGACAGTAATGACTGTCGCTCAAGCAGATTTAGAGAAAGTCATGGAAAATTTAGAAATCGAACTAAAAAATAAAATTATCAATCAACTTTCTGACGAAGTAAATTTAGAGTATCAAATTCTTAAAGATACTTTACAATGTAAGCTTCAAAATATTTCTGTCAATCATTCTGTTGATATGGAATCTGAAGTAGTGACTGCTACTGCTCAGATGGTTGCTACAAGTTATCTTTTAAGGAAAGAGGATTTGAGAATTATTATTGCAGATCTGTATCGCGCAGAACTTCCAGATTATTATCGAATCCGATCAGGAAATATTGAACTATCAGAATTGAGTACTTTTTTGCAGGCTGATGGAAAAGCTAAAGTTAATTTAAAGGCTACGGCTCAAGTGATTGCAGATGTTCAACCTAAGCAGATTATTGAAAAACTAAAAGGGCAGACTGTAGCATATGCAAATAGTCTTTTAGAAAAGATGAACGAGATCAAAAATCATGAGATCTTTGCTGATGGTAAATCTAAGATCCCTAATTTTACCTTTGCAATTCGGGTTATTGTCCGAGCCCCAACAGATGCTGAGGAAGGGAGTATTTAACTTGCGAATAATGGCTTTGGATTATGGAGATAAAAGAATAGGTGTTGCGTTAAGTGATGCATTAAAGATGACTGCCCAGGGTAAAGAAGTGATCCATCATACTAATCTCCAAGCTGACTTAAAACGTTTGGGTGAGATTATTGAAGAAGATGTGGTTGAAAGAATCGTGGTTGGATTACCTAGAAATATGAATGGTACATATGGTCCACGATCTGAGAAAACTTTACAATTTGTCGAGAAGTTAAAAGAAGAATTTTCTTTGCCAGTAGAAACCTGGGATGAAAGGCTTTCCACAATAGCTGCTGAAAGAACTCTTTTAGAGGCAGATGTAAGTCGAAAGAAGCGAAAAAAAGTTATTGATATGATGGCAGCAACAATTATTCTCCAGGGTTACTTGGGCAGATATTATTGATAGGAGTGAATGACAATGAGTGAAAAAGGAATATTTAATGTAGACGTTGAAAGAGGATTGCTGATTCTTGAAGATGAAGATGGGAATGAAGAAAAGTTTATTATTGAAGATGAAATTGAATTTGATGGAAAGCGTTATTTAATTCTTTGCCATGAGGAAGAGACTGATTTGGGCGAATATATCGCCTTGCGAGTTGAAAAAGATGAAAATGGCGAGGAATTTATGATGACCATCGAGGATGATGATGAACTAAATCGTCTTCAAGAAGAATTGGATAAATTGGATGTAGATGTAGATTTAGAAGAATAATCATAAAATCCCACTCTCATCATGAGAGTGGGATTTTTCTATTAAGGGAGGATATGATAGAAAAACGTCGTAATAAATAACATTAAAGGATTCAAATTACAAAAAAGGAGATTTGAATTTTATTACTCAATTTACAAGGAGGGTGTAGCATATGCAATTGCGGTTTAACAAGTTCGTTTTAATGGCGATATTTAGTTGTCTTATTTTTGGTCTTGAATTTGTCTTTGTTGCTCAGGCTTTAGAAAAAATTCAGCCGATGCATCTTTTAGGATTTAGATTTATTCTATCAGTTCTGACATTAACGATATTTAAATTTCTGGGATTAATTAAAGTGAATTTTCAGAAAAAAGGTTTAAGAAGTTTGTTTATTTTGTCCTTATTGCAACCAGTAATATATTTTATTTTGGAAACGATAGGTATTGGTAAGACTTCTGCAACAGAAGCGGGGATAATCATTGCAACGATTCCAGTAATGGTAACTATTTTGACGTTATTGTTTTTAAAGGAGTCTACTTCACTTTTTCAAATTTTTTCATCATTACTTTCAATTGGTGGTGTAATCCTAATTACGGTTATGGCAGGTTCTTCTGGTGAAAGTAGTAGTCTTTTTGGAATATCATTATTATTTTTAGCAGTTTTTACTTATGCTATTTATATGATTTTAGTACGAAAAGTATCATCAATTTTTACTCCAGTTGAAATTACTTATGTCATGATGTGGGCTGGAGCAATAGTTTTTAATGTAATTTCTATTGCTCAACATTTTTATAAAGGTTCGCTAAATGAATATTTTATTCCGCTGGGATTTTCTAATGTTTTGATTTCAATTTTCTATTTAGGAGTAGTTTCAACTTTGGGTTTTTTTCTAGGTAACTACATAATTGCAAATTTAGGAGCTTCTAGATCTGCAATATTTGCTAATTTAACTACAATAATTGCTATTTTGGCAGGAATAATGATACGTCATGATCAATTTTATTGGTATCATGCTGTAGGAACTATAATGATACTTCTGGGGGTTTTTGGATCTGTTAATCAAAATAAACTGGAGTAACTAGCTCTGCATTGTGTATGGAAAGCTTTTACGACTATGGCGATCAGCAATTTCTTGTTTTTTTCATTATTATTATTTGATAAACCGGACTAATTTAAGTATAATAAGAGAGAAGTCATAACTTTATCTTAGAAAGGGTGAGATTTTCTTGCCTCAGATATCATTTAATTTTAGGTGGAATAATTCTCAATTAATCGGTGTAATCTTGATTTTAGCAACTTTTGGGGCTGGAGCAGCTTTTTTTGTAGATTATCAATTAGGACCTATCGATTATTTTTCTCCGAAAGTAGTGGAAGTAGATGTTCCAATTGGAAGCAGTGTTATAAAAATTGGAATAACGCTAGAAGAATCTGGGTTGATTCGGAATGCATCTTACTTTACTGCTTTAACTCGCTTACTGGGAGTTGAAGGTAAGCTGAAAGCTGGTTATTATGAATTTAATACTGGAATGTCTGTAAAACAGATTGTTGAAAAAATCGTTAAAGGTAAGGTTTCTACTTTAAAATTAACGATTCCGGAAGGGTTAACTGTGAAGGAGATGGCATCTCTGATTGAAGCCAAAATTGGAATTTCTACAGAAGAATTTTTAGAGGCAGCAAGGGAATTTAATCTAGATTATACGACGAAACAGGATGTAGAATTTCAGGTGGAAGGATTTTTATTTCCTGATACCTATCAGATTCCCATCAGAGTGACTGCTGAAGATTTATTACAGATTATGGTTAACCGCTTTAAACAAGTTATGGGTATAAAATCCGTGATTGTGAGAGATAGATCTTTATCAATTTGGGAACTGATAACCATAGCTTCTTTGATAGAAGAAGAGGCGAAATTAGATGGAGATCGTTCTTTGATTGCTGGGGTAATCTATAATCGTTTAGATGAAAGGATGAAATTGCAACTTTGTGCTAGTGTTTTATATGTGATGGAAGAGAAAAAAGAACGTCTTTCTCTGAAAGATACACGTATTGATTCTCCCTATAACACTTATCAAAACGCTGGTTTACCGCCTGGCCCAATCTCCAACCCAGGCTTAAAATCACTTCAGGCTGCATTAAATCCTGAAAAAAGTGATTATCTGTTTTATTTTGCTATGCCTGATGGAACAACCTATTATTCTAAAACTTATAATGAGCATTTAAGAGCGATTAAGAAATATTTGGATTGATTTTGGAGATACTATAGAGTGTGTATTCACACATGGTGGAAGATTTGGAGGTACAATTATGGCGGAACTATTGAGTAAGTCGCTTCAAGAGTTTTTGACAAATACAGTACAGCCGCGTGAACCGCTCCTTCAACGATTGGAGGAGCAAGCGGCCTTAGAACATATTCCCATCATTCACTCAGAGGTGGGGCAATTTTTACATTTTTTAATTCGTCTTCATCAACCTAAATCTATTTTAGAAATAGGAACAGCTATTGGTTATTCTACGATCTGGATGACTAGGGCCGCTGGGCCAGATGCTCAGATCAAAACTATTGAAATTAATGAGAATCGTGCATATGAAGCCTGGTTGAATATAAAAGAAGCTAAAGTTGACAATCAGGTGCAGAGTATTGTGGGCGATGCGGTTGATCTTATAGGCAAATTAGATACAAAATTTGATTTGATCTTTATTGATGCTGCTAAAGGTCAATATCTTACTTTTTTAGAAGATGCCTTAAAGATTTTAAATCCAGGTGGGCTTATTGTAGCAGATAATGTGTTATTAAAGGGTTGGGTAGCAAATAATGAACTGCTGCCTCATCGACGCATGAGAACTATGGTAAATCGGATGAAAGACTATGTTCAATTGGTGATGAATCACCCTGAACTAACCTCTTCTATCATACCTGTTGGTGATGGGGTGGCTGTGAGTTTGAAGGAAGTGAGGAGATAAAAATGAACATACCAGAAATTTTAGCTCCTGCAGGTAGTTTAGAAAAATTAAAAGTTGCAGTCTTATATGGAGCAGATGCAGTTTATTTGGGAGGTAAGGAATTTGGCTTAAGGGAAGGCGCGAATAACTTTACTATTGAAGAACTTGAAGAAGGTATAGCTTTCGCTTATGAGCATGGGGTGAAAGTTTATGTAACAGTAAATATTATTCCTCATAACCGAGATCTCTATAATTTACCTCAGTATTTAAAAAAATTGGCTGAATTAAAAGTAGATGCTGTGATTGTAGCAGATCCCGGAATTTTGATGATGATAAAAGAAAACATTCCAGATATGGAAGTTCACTTAAGCACTCAGGCTAATGCTGTTAATTGGGCTAGCGTAAAATTTTGGTATGAACAAGGGGTAAAACGGGTGGTTATGGCTCGTGAACTCTCTATTGAAGAGATAAAAGAGATAAATGGAAAAGTTCCTCAAGTAGATATTGAGGCTTTTGTTCATGGCGCGATGTGCATCTCTTATTCGGGACGCTGCCTTTTGAGCAATTATATGACTTACCGTGATGCTAATCAAGGGCAATGTGCTCAATCCTGTCGATGGAAATATCATTTAGTTGAAGAAAAACGTCCTGGTGAATACTTTCCTATCTTTGAAGATGAACGGGGAACACATATATTTAATTCTAAGGATTTATGTATGATTGAATATATTCCACAATTGATTCAATCAGGTATCAAAAGTTTCAAAATTGAGGGTCGGATGAAGAGTTTGCATTACGCTGCAGTTGTCACTAATATTTATCGCAAGGCAGTAGATCGGTATATAAAAGACCCAGAAAATTATACTTTTGATCCTTTGTGGCTAGAAGAATTAAAGAAAGTCAGCCATCGGAATTATACCACAGGATTTTATTTTGGTAAACCAGGAGAAAATGAACATAACTATGAGAGTTCAGCATATATCCGTAATTATGACTTTATGGGTATGGTACAGGATTATTTTCCTGAAACTAAAGAAGCATTAGTTGAAGTTAGACATAAATTTTTCAAAGGAGATCAGATAGAGATTTTTAGCCCTACTACTCAAAGCTTTAGCGCTGAGCTTGCATATATCAAGGATGAGGAGGGTAAAGAAATTGAAAGTGCTCCACATCCTCATCAAATGATTCGAATTCCGGTAGGAAATTCAGTAAAACAGTTTGATATGGTTCGTCGAGAACGTAAATGAACATGTTAGCTAAAATTTAATATAAAAAAAGTACTTACATGACAGGCACTATTTCACCATTTTCCACATATGATACAAATAAGAGATGCGCGTTAGCGCTAGTGGAGGTGTAAATATGGTGCCTTTTTTGTTGACCCTCTTAGGGTTTTCTTTATTTGAAGGAGCTATTTTACTGGTTTCATATATTTCAAATAATGTATTTCCGCAACCTTTATCGGCAAAAGAGGAGAGGGATTGCTTAAGGCGAATGAGGGAAGAAGGAGATTTAGAGGCACGTAGTACATTGATTGAACATAATCTTCGACTAGTAGCTCATATTGTAAAAAAATTTGAAGGAACCAGAGAAGATGCAGAAGATTTAATTTCCATTGGTACAGTGGGCTTAATTAAAGCAATACAGACTTTTAACCATACAAAGAAAACCCGTCTTGCCACTTATGCAGCTCGATGTATAGAAAATGAAATTTTAATGCATCTACGCTCCACAAAAAAATTACAAGGTGAGATGTTAATTCATGAACCTATTGGTTCAGATAAAGAAGGAAATGAGATTACTTTGCTTGATATTCTAGGTACAGAACCAGATATGATCTGTGATATTGTGCAATTGACTCTAGAGGAGGAAAAATTATACGATCTATTGAAAGAATTGGATGAAAGGGAACGTGTGGTAATTATAATGAGATATGGTTTGATAGATGGAGAACAATACACTCAACGAGAGATAGCAAAGAAATTAGGAATTTCTAGATCCTATGTATCACGTATTGAAAAAAAGGCTATTCAAAAATTATCCAAAAAATTTTCTAAAGAGGGCTACTAATAATCTATTTTGTAGCTTTATCTGCTTCGTAGATTTGTTAACAACTTTCGGAAGGAAATTATGAGTTAAGTTCTTCCGAAAGTTATTAAAATCCCTCTTTTTACTTCCCTTTTTCTTCGGGACATGTTATAATATAAAGGACTTTTGTCCTATATAATTATAAATTATGGATAAATTTTACATATTAGAGGTGAGTGTATCTTGTTGAGAAATTTACGTCCTGATAAGTATATAACAGATATTTTAAAACTCACACCATCAATTCTCAAAAAAATGGGAATTAAGGGAATTGTCTGTGATTTGGATAATACTATTATTCCCTGGGATCAAGATGATTTGGATGAAGAAATGATAAAGTGGTTTGCCAGTTTAAAAGAAAGTGATCTTCATATTTGTCTTCTTTCTAACAGTCTTCATGGTCGAGTGAATGGCATTGCAAAAATTTTAGGAGTTGATGCTATTCCTGCAGCACTTAAACCTAGAAGAAAGGCTTTTAAAAAAGCAATGGACATGCTTCAACTGTTTGAAGGTGAGATAGTTGTGGTTGGAGACCAACTTTTTACAGATATCTTAGGTGGTAATAGAATAGGTTTTAAGACGATTTTAGTCAAACCATTAGCAGAGAAAGAATTCTTTTGGACTTGTTTTGTGAGACGCATTGAAAAATGGGTACTTTTACATATGAAACGTAAAGGGATTTTATTTGAAATAGATTTAGAGGATGAATGATTTAAAAAGAAATGATAACTTGTTATTATTTTGACTTTAACTATCCTGTTTATAAATTTATTTATGATATGAATAATCATATTTATATACTTTTTATTCCAGTATGTATTTTTAAAAATTGGATAGTCTAGTGGTTATGTGAAAGGAGCAATCAAATAGTAGTCATAGACAATTATAGTTAAATGTGGACACAAATGTTTAGACTATAAGCTATTTTATTGCTTTCAAGCCAAAGTGAGTGTGAGTTATGAAAATAGCTTTGCATGATGAACTAGGTTAGTATGAAAGGTAAAGACATACCCATGAGTGTACCTTTCAGCTTATGGCTCTATGAGTATTGAGAAAGACCGACTTCTAATGTCCTGAAGTCTAAACATCAAAAATACATGTTCTTTATATTGACTTTGGCAAGAAGGAAAATTCCCTCAAAAGAGGAGTTAGACTAGAAATAGTCAGAGTCTTATTTGGCACAGAGAGGTGAAAATCCTCTCAATTCATTTAAATATCTTTGGCTATAATTGTCTATATTTTTGTAAGGAGGGTTTTTTTCTCATGAAATCGTATATTCGTCACCTGTTTATCTTGAGTTTAGGTATATTTGTCTTAATCTTTTGGTTTACTATGAATGTTTGTGCTGTTGAGTTAGGAGAACGTACATTGCGGTATAAAGATGAAGGGTCTGATGTCGCGATATTACAGTTCCGCTTACAAGAAACAGGTTACTATCATGAGAGTGTTGATGGAATTTTTGGGAAAAAGACGTATAATGCAGTGATTCGATTTCAAAAGGATAATAATTTAGTGGCCGATGGCGTAGTTGGGTCTAAGACTTTTCAGATTTTACCTAAATCAGATAAACTTCCTTCTCGGGGCCAGTTTACCTGGGATGATCTAATGTTTCTTGCTAGAGTTATCCATGCTGAGGCCAGAGGTGAACCTTATAAAGGCCAGGTTGCAGTTGGATCAGTAATCTTAAATAGAGTTGATAGTGATATGTTTCCTAATGTTATTCGTGAAGTAATTCTTCAAGAGGGCCAGTTTTGTACGATGGCAGATGGACAGGTTCATCTATATCCAAGTAATACTTCTATTGAAGCGGCAAAAGCGGCGATATTTGGCTATGATCCTAGTTATGGAGCATTATTCTTTTATAATCCGTGGGTAGCTTCAAAACGAAATTGGGTTGCATCACGGGCAGTCTCTATTCGGATTGGTGCTCATATATTTGCTTATTAAGTCGATATAATAACTACGTTATTATATCTTAAGTTTAACAACTTTCGAAAATGTTGTTAAAAAAATGCTGAACTGCGTTAGTGGTTCGGCATTTTTATTTTATTTTCGCTATAACAAAAGAATAAAGTGAGGTTTATTATGGAAGAATACATTTATTAGTGCTAAGAAGGGAGCAAGAAACCGTGATAAAAAGAAATAGTTATCTTCAAATGTGTATAGTTTTGTTATTATTGATTATACTAGCGGGTTGTATGGGAAAAGAGTCTTTAGAGGAAAATAAAGAATTACCGGTAGATGTTATTGAACGTGATCTTAGAAGTTATTTTCCATTGATAGAGGGAATGGAATATGAGTATAGTAGGGAAGGTAATGAATTTGCGTCTTTTACAAGAGAGATCAAATATGTAAATAAACCATTTGTACAGTTTCATGATTATAGTGGTACAGTTGGAGGATTTGTCTATGAAGTAAAAGAAGATCAGATTTCAAAAGTTTTCGAACAGGCCGAAGCTTTTGAAGAGCAAAATATTCTTTCTAAACTAGGGATGATCCTGTTGTGTTGGAAATTGTTTTAAAGACTCCTTTAAGAGTGGGTAATACTTGGGAGAGTGGAGATAGAATAAGAGAGATCATAGATATTGATGAAACTGTTACAATACCTGCGGGTACCTTTTATAATGTTATTAAAGTAAAAGTTATAACAAAAGAAGAGAATAATTTTGAAATTTATGAGTATTATGCAGAGAATGTAGGATTAATTTTAAAGGAGAGTAAATTTGACGGGAATGAAGTTAGATCAAAACTTAAATCTTATGTGATTATGCAAGATGTTGAAGTCATTTCCTTAAAGGAGATAGGTGTAAGTGAAAAAGAAATAACTGAAGATAGAGCTAATAATCAGTTTAAGAATCCTGAATTAGCATTGCTCGCTTATCAATTAGAACATCAAATTCGCTCTTTATTTCAATCTGCTTACGAGAGTTATAATAATATGAGGCAAATCTCTACTCATTCACTTAGTGAAAAGAATTTTGATCAGATATATATGGTTTTTCAGGAAGGCCTTAAAGAGATCGCTTCAGAAAATTTGATGAACCAAAATTTGAAGCGTCTTAGAGATTATTATGAATTCGGTGAGGGTGAAGTTAGCTTTCCAACCCATGAAGTTGTTGAGCGAGTAAAGTTGCTAAAAAGAACTAGCAATACTGCAACGATTAGTTTGAACATTACTAAATTTTTCCCAAAAAGAGAATGGACTGGGGAAGCTTATTGTAATACTTTTGATTATGTTGTTGATTTGGTGAAGGAAAATGGATGTTGGAAGGTGAAAAATATAAACGGTGAATAATTTATTTCCTAAATTTATTAAGGGGGTTGTTATATTGGTAAAGAATAAAAGGATGTCATTAAGAATTTTAGGACTTATATCATTAAGGTTATAAGTTTAGTATTTCGACTTTAAAGAAAGGAGTTTCATTCAATATGAACAAATCTCAAAGTGTAGTAGTACATAATGAAACGGAGCTATATCTTACTATCATTAAACTGATGAAGCCAATTACCATAAAGCCTATGGATGGAAAGGTAGGTTCAGAGATTACGTTAAATGAAATGGAGTGTCGTGGTTTACTTACACCACCAGGGGTGAATCAATGTCAGTGTTGTGAAGGAGAACTCTTACCGGAATATCCTTTTATAGTAGAAGAAAAACCCGAATAATAGATGAACAGAAAAAGGAGTCGATAATATATGAAGTATCGTATTGAAGGAGATAACTTACCTGTAGTAATTTGTGAATTAGAGCCTGGTGAAATTCTTTTCACCGAAAGTGGTGGGATGTCTTGGATGACCAAGAATATTCAGATGGAGACAAATATGGAGGGCGGATTGTTAGGAGGCCTAATGCGTACTTTTTCTGGAGAAAGTTTGTTTATGGTCACATATACCTGCAAAAGAGAGAAAGGTGAGATTGCTTTTGCATCTTCTATGCCAGGGCATATTATTGATTTGGAATTGGCATCAGGAGAATCTATCATCTGTCAAAAAAGTGCCTTTTTATGTGCCGAGCGAAGTGTGAAATTGGAGAGTTATTTTAAAAAACGTTTGGGTGCAGGATTATTTGGTGGTGAGGGATTTATTTTGCAAAAATTGACTGGCCCGGGTAAAGTATTTCTTGAAATGGATGGAAGTATAGTTAAACGTGAGTTAGCTCGTGGGGAGATTCTTAAAGTTGATACAGGTCATGTAGGGGCATTTTCGCCTAATGTTAGATTTGACATTAGTACAGTTAAAGGTTTTAAAAATATTTTCTTTGGAGGCGAAGGGCTTTTCCTTACAGAATTAGAAGGCCCAGGAGTAGTATGGTTGCAGACTATGCCGATTGAAAATGTCGCCAGAAGACTAATTCCTTTATTGCCTAAATCTAAGGATTAATATGTATTTCTTTTGAAATGTAGACTGATAATATGCCCTAAACCTGAAAAGGTTATGGGTTTTTTATTACTACCATAAAATTAAACTTTGAAAAATGTAGGAAAAACGAGTAACTTCTTAAATTTCAGAGAGGAAAATCTAAAGTTACGCCGAATACTATTAAATATAGCCGAAATTCACCAATTTTTCAGATAATATTTCTTTTTTTGATATAGAAGGGAGTTTACATAATGATATTACGTGACCCTATTCATGGGGATATTTCTTTTACTGAAAGAGAAATACAGATAATTGATACCTATGAAGTTCAACGTCTTCGGGGATTGCGTCAGTTGGGAGCTGCAAATTTAGTTTATCCTGGATGTGTACATACCCGGTTTGAACATTCTCTGGGGACTGCTTATACTGCTAAGAAAATATTACAATCCCTTCGTTGGAATGGACATCCTGTGGATGATGAGATTGAAGAGATTATTACAATTGCTGCAATTTTACATGATATAACTCACCTGCCTTATGGTCATACATTAGAGGATGAACGTCAGATTTTTCCTCGTCACGATTCTGGTAGTCGATATAAAAAATTAATAGATGAAGGTGAAGCTGGTCAGGTATTACGGAAACTTGGACTAAAAGAAAAAATTATGGAGATGCTGACTGGTGATGGGAACTCGAAATATTTTCCTTATTGGGCCAAGGAAGTGATTAGCAGTACGTTAGATGCTGATGTTTTGGATTATTTGAAGCGTGATGCATATTTTGCGGGGCTGGCCCATGATTATGATGAGAGAGTATTTAGTTATTTTACTATTATTGATGATCGTTTAGGTTTAAATATGGTCAAACATGGTTTAGATCGACTGGATGCACGCTCAGAAATTTTACATCTTCTTAGGTTTAGATATTTTATGATGGAAAGAGTTTATACTCATCACACTAAAATCATTGCTGGTGCAATGATTGCAAAAGCTGTAGAGATTGCAGTTGAATATGGACTTCGAGAAGATGATCTATTATATGCGAATGATTATACATTGTTAGAAAAACTAAACCAAATTGGACAAGAGCAGGGAGACAAAAATATTATTGATCTTGTTCGTCGTTTTGGGTCTCGAAATCTTTTGAAACGTGCTTATGTATTATCGACTGGCCAATTAGGTCCAAGGGATCGACAAAAACTTATAAATACTTATAGTGGCTCTAGTGGAGAACGTCGGAAGATAGAAGAAGAGCTTGCAAAAGAGTTGGGTGTATCTTTAGCTGAAGTAGTGATTTATTGTCCAAGTGAATGGGTGATGAAAGAATCTGCTGCTCTCGTGAAAACAAGTTTGGGTGTACATCGCTTGAATCAACCTCTACTAAATCCACCTATTGATGTAAAAGTGTTGGAAGATCAGTATGAGCACCTATGGAGGTTTTATGTTTGTGTACCTAGTGAAGTGCTCACTCAAACAGGAAAATTATGTGATAAAATTTTCAAACATGATAATGAATATAGACCGTGTTTTACATAATTCTTTATTTATGGGTATTTAAACTAGTTTAAAAATGTTTTTTTAACAATACGCGTATATATGTTTTTTGAAATTATAGAAAAAAATAATAAGAAGCAATATTAAAAAAAAAATAAAAGAAGTCGGTTTGTGGGAGGAAAATTGGAAATATTAGCGAAGTTAGGTTATATAGGCAAAGTGACAAAGGTTAAGTTAAATAGGAAAATATATATTCCATTAAAAAATTTAAATAGTAAGTTAAAAATTATCTATTATATTAGAATATTGAGTTAGGTGGTGATCTTATATAGTAAATATTTTTTTAAAAAGTTTAGTCGAAAAATAAATAAAAACTGAAGGGAGAATTGTTTAATGCTGAAAAAAATGAGTGTGTTGTTATGTGTGTTCTTATTTTTAGTTATGTTGAGTAATGGGGTCTTAGCAAGTAATGAATTAAAAATTTTAAACTGGCCTGTATATTTTAATATGGAAGTTATTGAAGATTTTGAGGAAGAATATAATGTAGATGTAACCGTTACTGAGTATGGAAGTTCTGAGGAATTAAATGGATATTTAGAATCTGATGATTATGATATAATTATTACTGCAGAATTTGTATTAACTGAATTGATTGCAAATGGAATGTTGGAATCTTTAGATAAGTCTAAGATTTCTAATTTTAATAACTTGAACCCTTGGTTTACAAATCTTTCTTTCGATAGAGGAAATAAATATACAATACCATATACATATCTTTTTGTTGGTTTGGCGTATAATGCAGACAAATTTAGTAGTGAAGAGGTAAGCCTGCAAACTGTTTTTGAGCCAGGTCCAGAATTAAAAGGAAGAATACATTTTTATCCAGATTCAAGAATCGTTACTGCTATGGCTATGAGATATATTGGAAAATCGATAAATAGTACCAATGATGAAGATTTAGAATTAGCTCAGATGTTGCTAGCAAACTTGAAACAAAACGCAGTTTCTGGTGCTTGGAACTTAGAACATTCAGTTGATGATGCAACTCTTTCATTGGCTAATGGTGACGCCGATGTCGCAATCACTTTTGCTTCAGAAAATATGGCTAAGGCTTTGTTAGCGGCTTATGAAGTAGAAGGTAATATTAAGTGTAAACTGCCAGAAAGTGGTGGTTATGTTGGGACAGATAATATGATGATAGTGAAAGATGCTCCAAATATAGATTTAGCTTACAAGTTTATTGATTTTTTACTTGAACCTGAGAATGCTGTTGAAAATGTTATTACAATTGGTTTACCTATGCCTGTAAACGGTGTTCAAGAATTATTACCTAATGAATTAAAGGATGATGACACACTTTATCCACCTGCTGAATTACTTAAAAAATTCGAAACTTTTGAACCTATTTCTGGTGAAGAATATGAACTTTATGTTGAATTATGGAATAATGTAAAATAAATTTAATTTAATAACAAACAGTTGGGGGGGGGCTTAGTGAGCATTAAGCAAAAATTAGTCGTTTTATTTTTAATCTTGACTTTACTTCCTATGGGTATAATTGCGGTTTATTCGATATCTACTTCTACTGTAGCTTTAAAAGAAAGTGGAACATTATTTTTGGAAGCTAAATTAGAAGCTTTTGCACAAATAGTAATTCAAGAAGTAGGGGGTAGAAATCTATCAGCTTTTTTGCAAAAAGTTGTACTTAAAAATTTGGCTGATAGAGCCAAAGAAGAAAAATATTTTAAAAATGGATATCTAAGAATTATAAAAAGAGATGGAACTGTAGTTTATGATCCTGATGAGAGCTTGGTTGATAATAATTTAGTAGAAGAATCATTTGTTGCAAGTGCTCTGGAACAAAAAGAGGGTTATTACCATTTTGTTGACGAAGGGATTCATTACGAAGGTAATTTATCCTATAATGAAGATTTAGAAATACTTCTATGGGCTTTAGTTCCTAGAAATGAAGTATATGAAGTAGCAAATAAAATGAAAACTAATATTCTTTGGAGTATTCTTGCTGTGGGAGTTATTATTAGTATTATTGGTTTACTTGTTGCAAATTCAATTTCTAATCCACTTAAAAAAGTTGTAGGTGATGTAACACATATTGCTGAAAATCTGGATTTTACTTCTTTAACTATTAAGGAATACGAAAATCGTAAAGATGAAATTGGAGTTTTGGCAAACTCAGTTACGAAACTTGTAGAAAATTGGACTGTTATACTTGAAAAAGCAAAGGTAACTTCAAAAAATTTACTTGAATCAGGCGCTCAATTAGCAGAAGCATCCGAAGATTCTTCTGCTGCTTCTGAAGAGATTTCTGCTTCTATTGAAGAAGTTGCTACCAGAGCGAATGATCAAACAAATTTCTTAAATCAAACTAAAGATGCAATAAATCAGTTGGTTCGTAATTTAAGTGATTCTTCAAGAGTTGGCGAAGATGCTCTTAGTCTAGCCTCGACTACTCTTGAAACTGCGTCAATGGGTCAAAAATCTATAAATGCTGTTGTGACTCAGATGAACAATATTAATTTAGTTATAGGGCAAATTTCTGAAGTTGTTGAGAGTTTAGTTTTAAAATCAAATAAGATTGGTGAAATTGTGAATTTGATTGATAGTATTGCTAATCAAACGCAACTGTTAGCCTTAAATGCTGCTATTGAAGCTGCACGAGCCGGTGAAGCTGGTAGAGGATTTAGTGTTGTCTCAGATGAAATTAAACAATTAGCTGAAGAATCAATGAAATCAGCGAATCAAATTAAAGGGTTAATTAATGAGATTCAGAATGAATCAAATAAAGCTAGTGAAGCGATGGATACTGGAAAACAAGAAGTTAAAACAGGTGTAAAAGTCGTGGATGAAGCTGGTAATTTATTTAACAAAATTACTACTGCATCTGCAACTAATTTAAAGGGTTCTGAACAAGCTAATAAGTCTTTGAAAGAAGCAATCAATAATGCAGATATAATTATTGATCGAATTCAAGAAGTTGCAGGTATTGCAGAGGAAACTGCTTCTTCTGCACAAGAAGTATCTGCATCAACTGAAGAACAAACTGCTACAATGGAACAGGTATCAGCCTCGGCGACAATTTTGAAAGAGATGGCGATAGAGTTACAAAAAATTGTTAGTCAATTTAAATTAGATTAGTTAGAGATAAGGACTTTTGGCACAATTTAACAGTTCTTATAAATTTTATTTTATTAACAATATACAAAACCCTCCTATTTAAGGAGGGTTTTGTATATTGTTAATAACCAAAGCATATAATTTTTTATAAAATGATAGACATACATTCATTTATACCGATGGATTGATTTAAAAAATTAAGTAATGTCTTATTGAAAATATAGTGAAATTGTATTAAAATAAAAATAAGGAAAATCTATTTTCAAAAGAATTTGTTGTCGTAATAATCTAAAAAATGTAAAAACTATAAAAATAACGAAAGGGGGAATATTTTTCTAACTAATAATTTGTCAATTGAGATATAGTCGAATTTTTGAGGAGGAAGTTTAAGTGAAAATTTATGTTCAAGGAACTGAGACGTTTAATTTAGTTAAAATAATTAGGAAATGTCGATTGATATGAAAAATAATATTTTGAAGGAAACTGTTTTAGTTGAAAAGGAATTAAAAGCGAAATGTCATGTTATGCAAACTGGGTTACATAGCGGAATACAAATTAGTGAAGTAAATTCAAAAAATGAATTGGAAGAGTTTGTTAACTTACCGCATAAAATTTATGCAAAAAATCCTTATTGGCCAGGCCAGATTGATGCAAAAGAAATGGAATTACATAATGTAGATCAAAATGTATTATTGGAAACTTTGGATTTTCAATTGTTTATTGCGAGAAAAAATGGTGAAGTAGTAGGAAGAATTTCAGCATTTATCAATGAAGAATACAATGAGCATTGGAAGCAAAACATAGGATTTTTTGGATATTTTGAATGTATTAATGACCAAGAAATTGCATCTGAATTGTTGAATACAGCTGAACAGTGGGTAAAAGATAAAGGGAAAGAAGAAATATATGGACCATTTAGTTATAGTGATTTTTTAGGAGTTGGTTTTGTAATAAAGGGTTTCAATGAACGCCCAACTGCTGCTCTACCTTTTAATCCTGATTATTATCCGGTGTTGATTGAAAATTGTGGGTATAATAAAGTTAGAGAAGTTTTAGAAGTTATAGGTAAAGTTGAAGATTGTTATAATATAACTCAAAAAAGAGTTTCTGAAGTTGAACATCTAATTAATGGAGATAGATTTACAATTAGATCGGCTGATAATGAAAGTTTTTTAAAAGATTTACTTACTGCTAGATATATTTATAATGAAGCATTTGCAAATCATTGGGGGACTATTCCTATAAAAGAAGTTGATTGGATGGTATTAGTAGGAGATAATGAATTTTCTATTACTAATGAATTATTTTTAATCGTTGAAGACCAAGGTGAAGCTGTAGGATTTCTTTTGTTAGAGAAAGACTATAACCAAGAATTATATAATAAAAGGAATAGATTGGATGGTAAAATAAAGCGTATAAAAGCATCACTTATTGGAATAAAATCAGAATATCAAAAATATGGAGTAGGTAAATGGCTACTTATTGAAATGGCAAAAAAGTTAAAAAAAATTAATTTAGAAGAAATAAGCTTTTGTTGGATAGATGAGATGAATAAAAAATCAATAAGATTGGCTATTGGAATGGGTGGGGAGCTTGCAAAAGTTTTTAGAGTTTATAGTAAAAAAATATAATTTAGAAATAGATGGTACTTTAGTACCTTCTATTTCTAAAAAATTTCAATATTTTAGCTATCTTAACACATACTCAACCGCTTCTCTTAAATTTTCACAACTATAATCAGCATTATCATCATTCTTACCCAACTTAATTGTCCTACATCCAGCAGCATTCCCAGCTAAAATATCAGTATCTCTATCTCCTATCATCCAGGATGATTTTAGATCAATATTATGTTTGTCAGCCAAAGTCAGGATCATCCCAGGCTTTGGCTTTCTACACTCACATTTTTTATGAAAATGCGGGCAATATGTAATTTCATCAATATATGTATCATCTTCTTTGAGTAAAGCCTCTAAATGAAGGTGGATGGCATTTAAATCATCCTCAGTAAAATAACCCATTTCAATTCCGCCTTGATTTGTGACAACAAAGACCATATACCCTGCTTCTTTTAATTTTCGAATAGATGATATTGTCCAGGGATAAAGTACTAAATCTTCAGGCTTATTGACATGTTTGCTATTATCATTAATAACACCATCTCGATCTAAAAAAACTGCTTTTTTTGTCATATAGTATCCTCCTTTCATAAAAAAACCAGAAGCATTTAGCTTCTGGTTGCATAATTATCTTTGGTTTTGAAAGCAATCACGGCAATAAACAGGACGTTCGCCAGTTGGTTTGAAAGGAACTTGTGTCTCTACTCCACAAGCAGAACAAGTTGTTGTAAACAATTCACGGCGATTATTTCTTTGTGGTCCTCTACCACCACCACGAGTATTGTTGTTTCTAGCTTGTTTTCTAGCTTTACGGCAATCTAAACACCTTGCAGGTTCGTTTTCAAAACCTTTTTCAGCGTAAAATTCTTGCTCGCGAGCGGAGAAAACAAATGTTTCACCACAATCCTTACAGGTTATTTCCTTATCAACATAAGCCATATTTATCCAAACTCCTTTGTAAATGTATTACCACCTGAGATGGTCAGGCAAACAATCCTATAATTTATCAGTTAGCCAAAGGTATCGGATAAACTATGGGTATCGAACCGATTTAAAAAAGGTGGCTAACTAATTATAACCCTTTTATTACATATTGGCAATGGTTTTTTATAGATTTCAAAAAAAAATTTTTGGGGGAAAGTAAAATGTCTTTTATTGTTACACTCTACGTTCCAGAAGGAATAGTTATGGCAGCTGATAGTCGGCTTACCATGAATATTCAAAAAAAACTATCCAATGACACTTCTAGAGTCGAATCATTTATTGCAAGTGATAACAATCAAAAATTATATCTGATTGATCAACGATTTGGTCTTTCTTTTTGTGGTGAAGCAGCTATTAATAATATTCCTCTTGCAGGTTTTATTAATACATTTATTGAAGAGAAAATTTCACCAGATACGGATATTATGGAAATTCCAGAGGCTTTAATAACATATTTTAATGAAATTGCAGTTAAGCCAAAAATAACGTTTCATTTAACTGGTTATCGTGTTGAGGATGGGATCAGTGTACCATATGCTTTTATAGGACATATAAATAAAGGTTACTATAGCAGGATAAATGTAAAGAATGATCAGATCAGTCATGGTTGTTCGTGGGGCGGAGAAAGTGATATATTTGCTCGTCTTGTTCTCCCTGTTAAGGTTAAGAACCAGCGTGGAGAATGGAATGAGTTGCGGCATCAAGATATTCCCTATAATTTTTTTACACTCCAGGATGCTATTGATTTTGCAATTTATGCAATCCACACAACCATTCAAACGATACGGTTTCAGATAAGACCCAAAACAGTTGGAGGGCCAATTGATGTTTTGATTTTAAAACCAGGGGAAAATCCAAGATGGATACAGAAGAAAAATTATTATGGCGAGAAAGGTGTTTAAAAATACTTAAAATATTAATTTTTGTGAAGGATATTTTAATTTTTTGACGAACTTTATATAATAATGATGATAATCATTATATAAAGAACAGTTTTCATAAAAATTTTACATTTTCTCATATAATCCTGAAAATATGGTTCAGGAGTATCTACAAGGTTCCGTAAAAACCATGGCTATGAGGGAAATCTAACTATACACCGTTTGTGTATGTGATAAGGCTCATATTGTACTTGGAGCTTTAAATTTCCCTTATTAGCTAAAGTTTTTTACAAGAGGAACCTGTTTTTTTTATTGATATATATTTTAAATTTACGAATTATTTTAATTAAGATTTAAAATCTTCGCAGGAATTCATGTATTAGCATTGAATATACATAGTAATGATTAAAGTCGAGGTAATAACTACGTTATTACCTCTTAGGTTTAACAACTTTAGGAAGGAGATTTGACTTCCATCGAAAGGCATATCTTATATGAATGCTTACCCCACTTGTAGAAGATGGGGGGGGACTTACGCCTTCCGAAAATGTTGTTAAACGCTATTTAAATAAAATTTACTACTGGAGGGTAGGCTATGTATGTAAAACATTTGCGGTGTATTTCCTGCGGGAAGACTTATTCTGTTACACTTGACCGAATGACCTGTACTGACTGTGGCTCAGAAGGAATACTAGACGTAGTTTATGACTACTCAGAAATACAGAAAACTTTTACTAAAGAAAGTTTAATGGAGAATCGCGATTCATCCATCTGGCGATATTTACCTCTCCTACCTATTGAAACATCAGCCAAAAGGCCAACTTTGCGAGTTGGTGGAACACCACTTTATCTGGCTGAAAAGTTAGGGAAAGCTATAGGGATAGAGAAGTTATATTTAAAAGATGATGGTTTGAATCCTACAGGGTCATTAAAAGATAGAGCTTCTAGTGTGGCCGTGGTAAAGGCTGTTGAAGCAGGAGCAAAGACGATTGCTTGTTCTTCAACAGGAAATGCTGCATCTTCTTTGGCTGGGAATGTGGCTTCATTAAATGGTTATGATCTAAATGCTTGTATTTTTCTGCCTGAACGTGCTCCACAAGGAAAAATAGCTCAGTTGCTTATTTTTGGAGCTACGGTTATAAGTGTTCAGGGAAGTTATGAAGATGCTTTCAATCTATCGGCTTCAGCGATTGAAAAATATGGATGGTATAATCGAAACGCAGCAATAAATCCCTATTTGGTAGAAGGTAAGAAGACTGTGTCTCTGGAAATTTGTGAACAATTAAACTGGAAAGCTCCAGATTGGGCTGTTTTTTCCGTTGGTGATGGTTGCACGATTGCAGGGGCTTATAAAGGTTTTTATGATCTTTTTCAGTTGGGTTTCATTGATAAAATTCCAAGGTTGATAGGAGTTCAGGCTGAAGGAGCAGCTCCTTTAACTAAAGCATGGATGACTGATGAGCCTTGGCAGAAGACGGAAGAGAATACTTTAGCAGATAGTATAGCTGTTGGTAGTCCACGAAACCCTGAGAAGGCACTTAGCGCTATTCGAGAATCAAATGGATTGATGATTAATGTTTCTGATGCTGAAATATTAGATATGCAGACTTTTATTGGATGCAATACTGGTGTTTTTGGTGAACCTGCAGGAGTTACAGGATTTGCTGGACTTAAAAAACTAATAGAAGAAAAAAGAGTTGCACCAACTGATACATTTGTTGTCGCAATAACCGGGAATGGTCTAAAAGATATCGCTAATGCTAAACGCGCTGCGGGTGAACCTGTTCGATTAAAACCAGACTTGACAAAATTAGACCAATTCCTTCGTGACTGTGGTATTATACTATGAACCGAAGAATATAGGAGGATTGATAATTATGCAGTTGGGACAAAAAATACGTCAAAAACGTCAGGAAAAAGGACTAAGTTTAACAGAATTATCAGAAAAGATCGAACGAACTCCTAGTTTTTTGAGCCAGATTGAAAGGAGTTTAGCAGAACCATCGATTACATCATTACGAAAGATTTCTGAAGCTCTTGATGTACCAATTTTTTATTTCTTATTAGATACCCATGAACATAATCCAGTGGTTCGTCGTAATGAAAGAAAGGTTTTAAATTTTCCAGAATCCCAGCTAACATTTGAACTCATTTCTCCAGATTTAAATCGAAAGATGGAGATTATGCAAGCGCGTTTGGAGCCTGGTGCATCCACTTGTGAGAAACCTTTAACTCATCCAGGCGAAGAATGTATGCTGGTAATTCAAGGTCGAATGAAAGTTGAAATTGGTGAAGAAGAGTATTATCTAGAACATGGTGATAGTATTTACTATTTTGCGATGATTCCTCATAAAGTTACTAGTGTAGGAGATGAAGATTTGATCTGGATATCTTCGATGACACCACCAGCTTTTTAAAACATATAAAAAAAGTTTACTAACTGTTGCTGTCTAGTTGATAATGTTGGGCTAATCATTAAAATAAGTTAGGAAAATATATAACTTATTTTAATGATTAGCCCACAAAAAGTAGTCGCACAATAGCTTGCATACCATATAAAGTACTGAAATGGCGGGGTCAGTACTTTATATGGTATGCAAGTGCGACTAAAATACTTTTTGTGGTCGAATCATTTTAATTAGAGAAGGGAGATAAAAATGATAAGAATGTTAGAACCAGACTTGGTAAAAAAAATTAATGTAGCTGCAAAGGGTTATGAAACTGATATGACTAATTTTATGAGAGATTTAATTAAAATTCCTAGTGAAAGTGCACAAGAAGCGGGTGTTATCCAAAGAATTAAGGAAGAGATGGAGAAGGTCGGCTTTGACGAGATTAACATAGATCCGATGGGTAATATTCTGGGTCGAATTGGTAATGGGTCTAGAGTAATTGCTATGGATGCCCATATCGATACTGTAGGCGTTGGAGATTTAGAAGAATGGGAATGGGATCCATTTGAGGGTAAATTAGAAGATGGCATTATTTATGGTCGTGGGGCAACAGATCAAGAAGGTGCTATGGTAAGTATGGTTTATGCTGGAAAGATTATTAAAGATCTTGGATTAGATGACGATTATACAGTTTGGATGGTTGGAAGCGTTCAGGAAGAGGATTGTGACGGTCTTTGCTGGCAATATATCATAAATGAAGATAAACTGGTTCCAGAATGTGTGATCATTACAGAACCTACTAATTTAAACATTTACCGTGGTCATCGTGGCCGGATGGAGATGGCCGTTATTACTAAAGGTGTCTCTTGCCATGGAAGTGCTCCAGAACGGGGAGTTAATGCGGTTTATAAGATGGCTGGTATTATTCAGGGGATTGAAAAGTTAAATGAACGTTTAAAGGATGATCCATTTTTAGGTAAAGGAACAATCACTATTAGCTATATTGATTGCAAGACTCCAAGTCTATGTGCAGTTCCAGATCAATGTTATATTCATTTAGATCGACGCTTAACAGCAGGTGAAGATAAAGAACTAGCAGTTAAGCAGGTTGAGGATGTAATTAAAGATGCTGGTATAGATGCAGAAGTGAAAGTACTTATGTATGATACACCTAGTTATACTGGTTTAGTTTATGAAACTGAAAAGTATTATCCAACTTGGGTGCTTCCAGAAGATCATAATCTAATTTTAAGTGCAGTTGAGACGTATAATGAGGTTTTTGATAAAGAGCCAAAGGTAGATAAATGGACTTTTAGTACAAATGGTGTGGCGATTATGGGTATGCATGGAGTGCCATGTGTTGGATTTGGACCGGCTCATGAAATTTATGCCCATTCAGTAGATGATCAGATTCCCGTAGAGCATCTGGTTAAGGCAGCAGCATTTTATGCAGCTTTTCCAAAATTATATACTCAAATAGCTAAATCTTAGTCAGAATTTTCAGTTGATTATAAAAATTTAATAAAATGATTCGGCCAGAAAAAGTATTTTAGTCGCACTCACATACCATATAATCATTAAATAGATCATTAATTAAGGAGGCTTTTTAATGCATTCATTATTAAGAGGTAAACATTTTATTTCAACACAAGAGTGGACTAAAGAAGAACTGGATATGGTATTAGATGTATCGAAGGATTTAAAAAGAAGATTCGCTTTGGGTGAACCTCATCGTCTACTTCAAGATAAGACTTTATTTATGATGTTCTTTGAACAATCAACTAGAACTAGAAATTCACATGAGGCTGGTATAACCCAATTAGGTGGTCATGCTCATGATTTAACTCCAGACAAGATGCAGATAAGTCATGGCGAGGCTCCAAAAGACACAGCTAAGGTTCTAAGCAGATATGGTCATGGTATCTCAATTAGGAATTGTTTTTACGGAGTTGGAAATAAATACATCAGAGAAGTTGCAGCACATTCTAGTGTTCCAATTTTTAATATGCAGTGTGATTTGTATCATCCAAATCAGGCTATGGCGGATTTAATGACTGTCAAAGAAAAGTTTTCTGATGATGTTAAGGGGTTGAATGTATCGATTATTTGGGCTTATACTCAAAGCTATATGAAGCCATTGAGTGTACCTCAATCTCAAATTTTGTTATTCCCTCGTTATGGTATGAATATCACTCTTGCTTATCCAAAGGAATTTCCTTTGACGCCTGAGATCGTTGAACAAGCAAAAGCTAATGCAGAAGCTGCAGGTTGTACTTTTAGAATCACTCATGATGTAGATGAAGCTTTTGAAAGTGCTCATGTTGTAATTCCAAAGAGTTGGGGAGCTCAAATGACTACTACTGATGAAAAAGAATCTTTGGCTTTAGGAGCAAAATATAAGGATTGGATTTGTGATGAAAGAAGAATGGAGATGACCGCTAAGAATTCTATTTACATGCATGCATTACCAGCTGACCGTGGCAATGAAGTAACTGATGCAGTAATTGATGGATCTCATTCTGTAGTTTTTGATGCTGCTGAGAATAGATTACATATTACTAAAGCTCTATTAGCATTATGTATGGGTGGAAGGCCATAAAAGATAATTAAGAATTAAGAATTAAGAATTGAGAGTTGAGAGTTAAAAATAGAATTGTTAAGATTATGATTAGATGGTAGGGATGCGATAAAACCGTAGATAAAACCAAAATGTCTTAAATTTGAGGAAGGATTTTCCCTTTCAGACTGGAATATTATCAGTAAAGTCTAATCAAAATCTTACTGTGAGGTGGCACAAGAAAAATGGAACATCTAAAAAAAGTAGATCCAGAAGTATTTGAATGGATGAAGAAAGAAGAAGGTCGTCAACATGACAAAATCGAATTGATCGCTTCAGAAAACTTTGTAAGTCCTGCCGTTATGGAGGCTGCAGGTTCTGTTTTGACCAATAAATATGCTGAAGGTTATCCTGGAAAACGCTATTATGGTGGTTGTGAGTTTGTTGATGTGGTAGAAAATATAGCAATTGAACGGGCTAAGAAGTTATTTGGTGCTGATCATGCTAATGTTCAACCTCATTCAGGTTCTCAAGCAAATCAAGGTGTTTATTTTGCTATGGTTCCAATTGGTGGTACTATTTTGGGTATGGATTTAACTCATGGAGGTCACTTAACTCACGGTAGTCCAGTTAACCAATCTGGTAAATACTATAACTTTGTTCATTATGGAGTTTCTAAAGAGACAGAAACTATTGATTATGATCAGGTACGTGCGCTTGCTTTAGAACACAAGCCAATATTGATTGTCGCTGGTGCTAGTGCATATCCTAGAGTGATTGACTTTGCTAAATTCCGTGAGATTGCTGATGAAGTTGGTGCATATTTAATGGTTGATATGGCTCATATTGCTGGTTTGGTTGCAACAGGTTTACATCCAAATCCAATTGAATATGCTGATTTTGTTACTACTACTACTCATAAGACTTTACGTGGAATTCGTGGTGGTATGATTCTTTGTAAAGAAGAGCATGCTAAAGCAATTAATAAGGCAATCTTCCCAGGTCTTCAAGGTGGTCCATTAATGCATATTATTGCTGCAAAAGCGGTTGCATTTAAAGAAGCTTTATCTGATGGGTTTAAAGAATATCAGGAGCAGGTTATCAAAAATGCTACTGTTCTTGCTGAAACTTTGATTGAAAAAGGTTTCAGATTAGTTTCTGGCGGTACAGATAATCACTTGATGTTGTTGGATTTAACTAACATGGATGTTACTGGTAAAGAAGCTGAGCATGTATTAGATGAAGTTGGTATTACTACAAATAAGAATACCATTCCATTTGAAACTCGTAGCCCATTTGTGACCAGTGGTATTCGGATAGGAACTCCTGCTGTTACTACTCGTGGTTTTAAAGAAGAAGAAATGCGTGAAATTGGTCAAATGATTTACGATGCTATTGTAAATCGGGATAATGAAGAAGAATTAGCAAAAATTAAAGAAAGAGTTCTTGCTTTATGCAACCGTTTCTAAGAACCTCTTTTAAAAACCGTTTCTAAATTATAAAAGTCTATTACTAAAACTCCCGTGATAAAGGAAGGTAATGATTTTAAAAATCATTGCCTTTCCACGGGGCTTTTTTTTCAAAGGGGTGTAAAAAATGGTAAAGCTATTGATTAAAAACGCTAAAGAAGTTATCACTATGAATCACCATCGTAATCGTTTTAAAGGTTATAGTATTTTAATAGAAGATGGTATGATAACGCAAATTGCCCCTAAAATAGAGGTAGATGCAGATCAGGTAATAGATGCCAGTCAGATGTGGGTTTTTCCAGGGCTTATTAATACCCACCATCACATGTATCAGACTTTAACTCGAAATATTTCTAATGTGCAGGATGTAGAATTGTTTAATTGGCTGAAAACACTTTATCCAATTTGGAGTAGATTAACGCCTAATGCTGTTTATACAAGTGCTTTGGTAGCACAAGCAGAACTTTTAAAGACAGGTTGTACGACGAGTTCTGATCATTTTTATGTTTTTCCCAACAGTCAATCAGGTAATTTAATAGATGAAGAGATCAGAGCTGCAAAAGAGATTGGAATTAGGTTTCATGCAGCTAGGGGTAGTATGTCTAGAAGCGTGAAAGATGGAGGCTTACCACCTGACAGTGTAGTCCAGACTCCAGATGAAATTATGAAAGATTGTCAACGGTTGATTGAAAAATATCATGATAATAAAAAAGGTTCGATGTTGAGAATCGTTCTGGCCCCTTGTTCACCTTTCTCTGTAACGACTGACTTGTTAAAAGAAACTGTTGCTTTAGCCAGAGAGTATGGTGTGTATTGTCATACGCATCTTTGTGAAACAAAAGATGAAGAAGAATTTTGTCTTAATATACACGGAATGCGCCCATTAGAATATATGAAGAGTGTTGATTGGATTGGGCCAGATATATGGTATGCTCATGGGATCCATTTTAATGATGAAGAATTAAAACTTTTAGCTGATACTAAGACAGGTATTGCCCATTGTCCTGTTTCAAATCAAAAATTAGCTTCTGGGGTTGCTCGTATTCCAGAGATGCTTAAATTGGGAGTTCCTGTTGGGTTAGCGGTAGATGGCAGTGCCAGTAATGATTCATCGAATATGATTGGAGAGATGAGAGCAGCTTTTCTACTCCATCGGGTTATCTCCGGGATAGATGCCATGTCAGCTGAAACAGCACTTTATCTTGCAACTAAGGGAAGTGCTGAACTTCTGGGTCGTGATGATATTGGTTCTATTGAGGTTGGTAATGTAGGCGATCTCTTTATGGTTAACTCAAATAGACTGGGCTTTGCGGGTGGGCAACTTGATCCTGTATCAGCTCTAGTTCACTGTGGTGATACCCAGATTGTAGATTATACCATCGTCAATGGTCAAATCATTGTTGAGAAAGGTAACTTAGTTACCATTGATGAGGAGAAGATTGTATCAGATGCAAATCGTATAAGTAATGAGATGATTGTGGGATAAAGGAGTGGGATTACCATGTTATTGATCAAAAATGGCTGGGTGATTACTCTTAATTCACTTGGAGAAGTTATTCAAGATGGGGCAGTTGTAATTGAAGGTAATGAGATAAGGGAAGTAGGTTTGACTAGCGATCTAACTGACAAATATCAGTACACTCAAGTGATTGATGCTTGTGGAAAGATTATTATGCCAGGGATGATCAATACCCATATGCATCTATATAGTACTATGGCTAGAGGTATGGCTCTAAAAGATCCACCACCTAAAAATTTTCTGCAAATTTTAGAAAGGCTTTGGTGGAGATTGGATAAAAAACTTACCGAGGAAGATATTTATTATTCTGCTATTATTCCTCTTATTGACTGTATCAAAAATGGTACAACAACGATTATTGACCATCATGCCAGTCCACATGCTGTAACAGGCAGTTTGGAAATTCTTGCTGAGGCTGTAGAAAAAACTGGTTTACGAGCTAGTTTAGCTTATGAGGTTTCTGATCGGGATGGTAATGAGATTGCTCTTAAAGGAATTAAAGAGAATGTAACTTTTATTAAAAGTTGTTCCAAGAGAGAAGACGATCTGGTTAAGGGGCTTTTTGGACTTCATGCTTCCATGACTTTATCAGATGAAACTTTAGTAAAGTGTAAAGAGGCTATAGATGGGTTGGAAACAGGTTTTCATGTTCATACTGCTGAAGGAGTTCATGATCTTGAAGATAGTCTCAACCGCTCAGATTTAAGAGTAGTGGAGAGATTGGATCGTTTCGGGATTTGGAATGAGAAGAGTTTAGCGATACATTGTGTACATATTAATGAAAAAGAGATGGAGATTCTTAAAAGTAGGGGTACTGCCATTGTTCATAATCCTGAATCAAATATGGGTAATGCAGTTGGCTGTGCAGATATAACTACTATGTTAGAAAAGGGATTAACAGTAGGATTAGGTACTGATGGTTTTACAACCGATATGTTTGAGAGTGTTAAAGTGGCTAATATTTTACATAAACATGAAAGAAAGGATCCATCAGCTTCTTGGTCAGAAGTACCACAAATGATTTTTTTGAATAATCAGAAAATTTTAAATAAATATTATACTAAACCAGTAGGAATCCTTAAAGAAGATGCTGCAGCAGATGTAATTATCGTTGATTATAATCCTCCAACTCCTTTAACTAAAATGAATTATTATGGTCATATTCTTTTTGGAATTTCTGGAGCTCATGTACTGACTACTATCATTAATGGAAATATAAGAATGAAAGATCGAGAGATTATCGGAATGGATCTGGAAAAAATTTATGCCCGGTCACGGGAATTGTCTGAAAAACTTTGGAAAAGATTTTGATTATGATTCGGAGGTGAAAAAATGGGTATGACTGGTTTTACACCACGTCAAATAAGTGAAGCGCTTCAATATTTGTATCAACATGGAGATGAGACAACAATT
Source organism: Halanaerobiales bacterium (assembly GCA_030627905.1). Classification (GTDB taxonomy): domain Bacteria; phylum Bacillota; class Halanaerobiia; order DY22613; family DY22613; genus JAGMES01. Next base: position 15,320 of record DAOVRZ010000019.1, on the reverse strand, counting down.
ATCGCAGGTGGAACAGATATTCTAGTGCGATTTCATCGTCGCATGGATGAATTAAAACGAATAATGAATATTTGGAATCTGGAGGAACTAAAAGAGATTAAGATTACAGATGATGAGATCGAAGTTGGGAGTTTGGTGACCCATACTCAATTAGAGAAATCAGCAATTATTTTAAACCATGTTCCATTTTTAGCAGAAGCGGCGTCTGAGGTTGGTTCTCCACAGATTCGTAATCGAGGGACTATTGGTGGAAATGTTGCTAATTCATCACCTGCAGGTGATACAATACCAGCATTGATGGTTTTAGATGCAAAGGTGAAACTTATTAGTTTAGAACGGGGAGAGAGAGTAGTTTCGATTAATGATTTCTTTCTCGGGCCAGGACGTAATCTGATTAAGAAAGATGAATTGATTTATAGTTTTATTTTTACTATACCTCATGAAAATTATAGGGGAAAATTTTTAAAACTTGGACTTAGAAAAGCATTGTCTATTTCTACAGTGAATGGAGCTATTCTGGTAACAATGAAAGATGGTTTGATTAATGAATGTAGAATTGCCCTGGGAGCAGTAGCACCAACTCCAGTAAGAATAAAATTGACTGAAGAAGGATTGAAGGGTAAAAAGGCAACAAAAGAAATTATTGAAAATGCAGTAAACTTCTTATCTCAGGAGATTTCTCCCATCTCTGATATTAGAGGAAGTCGACAATATCGTTTAGATGTTGCAAAAGAATTAGTCAAACGTGAATTATTGAACATATTATTGTAGAGAGGAGGTAGTACGATGGGTGATAATGAGCTAAAGATTAATTTGATTATAAATGGAGAGCAACATGAATTCATGGTAACTCCAGAGTTGCGATTGTTAGATCTTTTGCGAGATAAAATGGGCTTATTGGGAACTAAAGAAGGTTGTGGAAAAGGTGAGTGTGGAGCATGTACTGTGATAATGGATGGAAAAACAGTTAACTCCTGTATGGTTCTAGCATTTCAGGCTGATGGTTCTGATATTTTAACCATTGAGGGAATGGGAACACCGACTCAACTTCATCCAATCCAGGAAGCTTTTGTCAATAATGGTGCAGTTCAGTGTGGATATTGCATACCTGGAATGGTTCTTTCAACAAAGGCACTTTTAGATAAAAACTCCAACCCGACAGAGGAAGAAATTCGTCGAGGAATCTCAGGAAATCTATGTCGATGTACAGGGTATCAAAAGATAGTAGATGCAATCCAAGATGCAGCTACTACTTATGGGGGTGACAAAGATGAAAGGTAACATAGTTGGTCATTCAGTTCCAAAAGTTGATGCTAGAATAAAGGTTACTGGTCAGGCAAAATATGCAACTGATCTTATTCTAGCAAATATGTTACATATGAAAGTCTTACGTACACCTCATCCTCATGCAATAATTCGCAAGATTGATTTTCGGAAAGCAATGGAAATTCCGGGAATCGTTAAAATAATTACAAAAGTGGATGTGCCTGAATTAAAGAATTTTGGATTAATTTTCAAAGATCAGCCAGTCTTAGTCGGTATTGGTGAAAAAACTCGGTATCTTGGAGATGCTCTGGCCATTGTCATTGGAGAAAAAGAAAATCTGATTGACAAGGCTTTGAAAGCTATTCGGGTTGAATATGATGAGTTGGAAGTGATTACTGACCCGCTACGAGCTATGGAAGAAGATGCACCCTCTATTCATGAATCTGGAAACATTGCATGTGTACATAAATTAGATAAGGGTGATATTGTTCAAGGATTTATGGATGCAGATTTGATCGTATTTAATGAATTTAAAACTCAACATTTAGAGCATGTGCCAATGCAACCTGATGCTGGAATGGCAGTGATGGATGAAGATGGAACAATTCGGATTTGGGCTGCTACCCAGTGGATACATGATACGAGGGTTGATGTTGCGCAGGCACTTAATATGCCTGTTGAGAAAATTCGAATTATTCAGCCAACGATTGGTGGAGCGTTTGGAAAGAGAGAAGATGTGATCGTTCAACTTCATTTGGCAATCGCGGCTAGAGCAGTCAGACGGCCGATTAAGACAGTTTATAGTCGTGAAGAGTCTATCATATCTACATCTAAACGTCATCCGATGATATTCCGTTTTAAGACTGGTGTAAAGAAAGATGGTACCTTGACAGCCTGGGAAGCAATAGTGATCGGTGATACGGGTGCTTACGCATCTTCAGGGCCAGCTGCCGTCCATAAAGGAATGTACCACTGTACTGGCCCTTATAATTGTCCGAATGTACGGGGGATTGCTCAAGCAGTTTACACTAATAATACTTATTCTGGAGCTATGCGAGGTTTTGGCGTAACCCAGACTGCTTTTGCCCATGAATCTCAAATGGATATTATTGCTGAAAAATTGGGCATGAATCCAGTGGAACTTCGTCTCAAAAACGCATATCAGGTTGGTTCAATAACCCCTAATGGTCAGGTTCTTCGTTCGAGTGTTGGTGTAAAAGAGACCATTATTAAAGCTGTTGAAGCTTTTGAACGTCAAGGGGGTGTGGTTCGGTGAAGAAAAAAGGTGTAGGAATTGCTACAGTCATGTTTGGTTTCGGATATGGTGAGGGATTTCCTGACCATTCTATTGCAAATTTAAGATTAAAAAGTGATGGTCGCGTGGAATTAAAGACTGCTGCTGCTGATGTTGGTCAAGGTGTCCACACAGTCGTAACGCAAATTGTTTCAGAGATTCTTTCTCTACCATTAGAGATGGTTGATCTTGTTACTGGAGATACAGCATTGATGAAAAATTCAGGTTCTACTTCTGCTACACGTCAGACTTTTTTTACAGGAAATGCGGTAAAAAATACCGCAGAGATTTTGAAAAGCCAGATTTTTGATTTAGCTGTCTGTGTATTAGGCAAAACCTATCCAGAGATGTATTTAAAAGATGGGTATGTTATTCCTCATGGCGAGGGAGAAAAGAAAATAAGTTTTGCACAATTAGCTCAGATTGCAAAAGAAAATGGTGAAGTTCTTGAAGCAGAGGGTTCATATTTTCCGATTACTACACCACCAGACTCTGAAACAGGTCAGGGAGAACGTATATATATGTCTTATACTTTTGTTACTCAGATTGCTGAGGTGGAAGTAGAGACTGCAACTGGGCAGGTGGAGGTGCTTCGTCTTGTTACAGCTCCTGATGTCGGGCAAGCGATTCATCCTCAAAATTTGGAAGGACAGATTGAGGGTGGAACATCTATGGGATTGGGGATGGCATTGATGGAAGAGATCAAATTTGATGAAGAAGGAACTCTTGTTAACCCTAATCTTTCTACTTATCTGATTCCTACTGCTTTAGATGTACCCAGAATGGAGACAGTTATTGTAGAAGATGAAGAACCTCTAGGACCTTTTGGTGCAAAAGGGATTGGAGAACCCGCAACAATTGCGACTGCACCAGCTGTTATTAATGCGATTTATAATGCTTGTGGAGTTAGGATAAAGGAACTTCCAGCTACACCGGAAAAAATCTTACGAGAATTGAAGAAAAATCAGGAGATTAAGTAGATATACGAAAAAGGAGTGTTAAATATGGTAAACTTGAAAACAGAATTTTGTGGTATTCAATTAAACAATCCGGTAATGCCTGCTGCTGGCCCTCCAATTCGTGATGGTCAAGCGGCTCTTGACGCAGCTAAGGGTGGAGCAGGCTGTATTGTTACAAAGACAATCTCTGTTAAAGGAGCCGAAGTACCCCGTCCGTGTATGGCTGAATCTTTTAAAGGAGGATTTCTAAATACTGAACTCTGGTCTGAATTAGATCCTGAAGTTTGGATTGAGAAAGAATATCCTTTGGTGAAGAAAGCAGGTTTACCGGTTATTGTTGGATTAGGATATACTGAAGATGATATTCGTAAATTAGCACCCCTTGTAGCTCCTTTTGCGGATGCATTAGAGTTATCGACTCATTATCTTGGTGGAGATACTTCGCCTGTTACAAAGGCTATTAAAGCGGCTAAAGAGTCGGTTGATTTGCCTGTATTTGTTAAATTAAGTCCTCAAATTGATATTCCAGTCTTTGCAAAAGCTGCAGAAGAGGCTGGAGCAGATGGGATTATTTTGATTAATTCGTTTGGCCCTTGTTTAGATATTGATGTGAAAACAGGTAAACCACTGATGGGAAGCTCTACAGGTTATGGTTGGCTTTCAGGAAAAGCTATTTTCCCACTGGCGCTTCGCTGTGTTTATCAGGCTACACAAGCAGTGAATATACCAGTCATTGCAGTAGGTGGAATTACATCTGGAATAGATGCTATTAAGATGATTATGGCAGGGGCTGTGGCAGTTCAAGTTTGTACTGCTGCGATTTTAGAAGGGCCAAGTGTATATGGTAAAATCGTTCGAGAGATGGAAAAATTTATGGAAGAAGAAGGTTATCAATCATTAGACGATTTTAGAGGTCTTGCTCTAGAGAAAAAGCCAGAGAAAGCTATACTTTCTAAAGTTGTTCCTGAAGTTGATTCAGAAAAATGTACGGCCTGTGGTATTTGTAAAAAAAGTTGTTCATATCAAGCAATTACAATTGACAAATACGCTCAAATTGATTCTGAAGCATGCTTTGGCTGTGGCCTATGTGTAACTAGATGCCCTGTCGGAGCTATGGTTCACAATTATTAATATTGATAATTTGAAATTTAAAAATATATTACTAATATTTCTGTGGTAAATTAATAATAATAAAGCAGGGAAATTAAATGAGTTTAGAGAATATTAAATACTTAGAATAAAGAATAGTAAATGTTAAACAATAATATTTATTTTGGGCAGATTTCCCCACCTCAAAGAGTAACTAGGTGGGGGAGTTGATTTATAATTTAAGGGGGGACTTCTTTTTGAAAAACCTATTGCAGGAGAATTTAAGAGTTGCGCGGGGAAATCAGCTTGCTGAGTTGGTTTTAAAGGAAGTTCGTGTAGTGGATGTTTATTCGGGAGAAATTTTTTTGACAGATTTAGCTATTAATCGTGGATATATTATTGGTTGGGGATCATATAAGGGAATTGAGGAGCGAAATTTACATGGGCGGTATGTTGTTCCTGGATTAATTGATGCGCACTTACATATTGAAAGTTCAATGGTTTTACCTGATGAGTTTTGCCGTCAGGTTCTGCCTAGAGGAGTTACAACATTTGCTCTAGATCCTCATGAAATTGCAAATGTAGCTGGAATTAAAGGAATTGAGTTTATTCGTCAATATATTAAAGAACTTCCCCTTAATTTTTTCATACAACTTCCATCTGCGGTTCCAGCCTCACCAGTAGAAGAATCTGGAGCTATTTTGGAAGCAGCAGATTTAGAATCATTGTTGAATTTGTCTGGTATTCATGGTTTAGGGGAAGTAATGGATTTTTATGGAGTTATTAATGGTGATCCAAAAGTTTTAGCAAAACTTAAAATGATGGGTGATCGGTTTATAGATGGTCATGCACCTTTATTAAAAGGGAAAGATCTGAATGCATATGTATATGCAGGAATTCAAGCTGATCATGAAAGTACAAATGTAGAAGAAGCCAGGGAAAAACTTCGACGTGGTATGTATGTAATGGTTCGAGAGGGAACAGCTGCAAAAGATTTATTGCATCTTTTACCCTTGATCAATGAAACCAATGGTCGGAGATTTGTTTTTTGCACTGATGATCGTCATCCTAATGATCTTAAGAGTGAAGGCCAAATAGATTTTGCGATTCGTAAAGCTATTAAAGCAGGACTTCATCCTATACAGGCAATTCGTATGGCTACCTTAAACGCAGCGGAATGTTTAAAAATTTCTAAATTAGGCTCGATAGCTCCTGGGCAAAAGGCTGATTTAGTGGTGGTTGATGATCTTTATAATTTTAAAGCTTATCAAGTTTATAAAGATGGTCAACTTGTTGCTGAGAAGGGTAAGTTGCTAAAAAAACTAAAAATCAAACCTGACTTAGAGTTAAAGAATACTATCGTTGTGAAAGAATTAACAGCGCAAAAGTTGCGTTTGCCTCAAGGAGATCAATATCGAGTGATTCAAGTTCAACCTGATCAGCTTTTGACCAAAGAAGTTATTCAATCAGTAAAAATGGTAGGATCAGGTGAAGAAATCTTGGAACCAGATGTAGCCAAGATTGTGATGGTTGAGCGTTATCATTGGACGGGGCGAGTTGGTGTAGGGTTAATCAAAGGGTTTGGTTTAAAAGAAGGGGCTCTTGCATCTAGCGTAGCCCATGATTCTCATAACTTGATTGCGATTGGACGTGATGATAGTAGCATTATGGCTGCTTTAGAAGGAATTATTGAAAATCAAGGTGGATTGAGTATAGCTAAAGATGGGAAAGTATTAGAAATCTTACCTTTGCCAGTAGGCGGTCTCATCTCTGAATGGGAACTTTCTAAAGTTGTAGAAAAATTAGATAAACTTCATCAACTGGCACATATTCAGGGAGTCAAATTATCCGATCCTTTTATGACATTATCTTTCATGGGTTTGTCAGTAATTCCAGAAATAAAGATAACGGTTCAGGGATTATATGATATTTCACAGAATAAAATTGTAAATATGGTTTATTCTTAAATATATAGGATTTAGGAGATCAGAAGTCAGAGATCTGATCGGATTTTTGACTTCTTTTTTTTTATTACTAAATTATCAAGGAGGTGTCAGATTAGAAATATTGATTGGTAAAGTAGGTTGTAGGCAGTGAGTAGGTGTAAACTGGGCAGATTTTAGTAAAGTCAAAGAAAATGAAGGAGGAAATAAGATGGCTGAAATTAAGACTAATGTTCAGGTGAAGGAATCCTTTGTTGAAAAGCAATTTAAATTAAAACAAAATGGAACTACAGTTAAAAGAGAACTTTTAGCTGGATTTACTACATTTTTGACAATGGCTTACATTATCTTTGTTAACCCAGGTATTCTTAGTGCTACTGGAATGGATGCAGGAGCAATTTATTATGCGACAATCTTTGGTGCAATTTTGGGTACCTTATGTATGGCATTTTTAGCTAACTATCCTTTTGCTCTTGCACCAGGTATGGGCTTAAATGCATTCTTTGCTTTTTCTGTAGTATTGGGCTTGGGCATTTCATGGCAAATTGCATTAGGTTTAGTATTTATCGAGGGGATTATCTTTATTATTTTAAGCATTTTACCTATCAGAAAAATGATCGTAAATTGTATTCCAATGAGTTTAAAGGCTGCAATTGCGGCAGGTATTGGTCTTTTTATTGCGTTTATTGGGCTTCAAGGTGCAGGTATAGTAACTAATGATGATGTCGTTTTAGTACACATAGGAAATATTATGAGTGGCCCTGCATTAATTGCATTGATTGGTTTAGTTATTATTGGTGTTTTACATGCTCGAAAAGTTAAAGGAGCATTATTTATAGGAATTATCGTTGCCACTGCCCTTGGTTGGTTAAATGGAGTTACACCTCCATTGGATAAGGTTTTTGAATGGCCATCATTCTCTAGCTGGGCACCAGTATTCTTTAAATTGGATATTGCAGGTGCTTGGAAAGGAATCTTTAGCGGTGGTCTGTTAACAGCTCTATTGGCTTTCCTCTTTGTTGACATGTTTGATACAGCGGGTACTTTGGTTGGAGTTAGTGCTCAAGCTGGATACTTAGATGAAGAAGGTAATTTACCAAAAGCTAGCTCAGCATTGTTAGCAGATGCAATTGGTACTACTGGTGGGGCTTTATTTGGTACTTCGACTGTAACTACATATATTGAGTCTGCTTCTGGCGTTTCTGAGGGTGGTCGGACTGGTTTAACTGGAATTTTTGTTTCGATATTCTTCTTTTTAGCTCTTTTCTTCAAACCATTAATTGGTATTATTCCTGCTGCTGCAACTGCTCCAGCATTGATCGTAGTTGGTACAATGATGATGCAAAATGTAACAAAGATTAAGTGGGATGATTTCACTGAAGTTTTACCAGCTTTTGTTACTATGATTGCAATGCCATTAACATATTCTATTTCTGAAGGTATTGCTTTAGGTTTCATAACCTATCCATTGATGAAAGTTCTTACTGGCAAAGGTAAAGACGTTCATTGGTTAGTTTATGTACTAAGTTTGCTTTTTCTTGCTAAATACATATGGGCGTAGCTTATAGTTAAGAATTAAAGAAGTCAGGGCTTGGATTTTATCTAACCTCTGACTTTTTAATCGCTCTAAATTTGGCTTACTAAAGGGTGAATTTTTCTGAATCTTCTCGGGTGGTAGGTATATCCATACCGCCAATAAAACCGTCTTTATCGGATTTTGTCATCATTCCTGCTACCACTTCACAAAGAAAAGAACCTTCTTCTTCTTCTTCTGCTTGTTTTAAACCTTTATGCGCAGAATCATTAAAAGATTGATCTCCTAATCCTCCAACATCTGTGACTATTCCAACAACAATCTCATTTTTGTCTACTTTCTGAGGTGAAGGTGAGCCTTCTTTTTTACGTTGAGTACAACCACAGGTAAGAAGGAGACAAAGGAGAAATAGGATAAATGTTTTTCCAAATTTTTTCACTAATAACCACTCCTTAATATAGTTTGAAGGTAAAGAATTTTAATTGTATTGTTAGTATGTCTTAAGATGGGGATATAAAACTTGGCTTTTACAAAAACAAGGTCATATATAAACAAAAGATAGCAAAAAAAAGTTGATTAGGAATATTTCCTAAACTCTTTTTTGCTATCTTTTGTTTATATATGACCCCGCTCTTAACAATAAATTTTAAATTTCCACCGAAAGGTAGTTCTAACACGATAGTTTACCCCACTTACAGAAGTTGGAGAATTTATGCCTTCCGAAAATGTTCTTAAATGGATAAATTTTCCTGACAGTTATGGCAGACACATTGATTTTTAAAAATGAAAATATTTTCAGATTCACCACAAAATAGGCATGTTTGAACAAATTTTCTTAAAATAATTTCTTCATTTCCCACTAAAATTTCTAATGGATCATTGGTTTCGATGCTCATACTTCTTCTTAACTCAATTGGAATTACAATTCGCCCCAATTCATCAATTTTTCGCAGAATACCTGTAGATTGCATTCTTCCTCCTCCTCTTCTTTAAAATACCAAAATCACATCTAAAATTAGTATAAATAATTTATCAGAAGAATGCAATAGAATGTCATAAAAATAATAAAAAAAATAGAAAATTTATAAAATACGCCAAGCTATTCCTGGTAGAATTTAGCCCTGTTCTAATTTTTTATTAACTAGAATATTTTTTAGAGGAGGTGAAAGTTGATGAGATGGATATGGTTGATTTTAGCCATATTTTTAGGGATTGGAGAGTTACTGACAGTAGAATTTTTGTTACTTTGGTTTTGTTTAGGTGCTTTGGCGGCTGCTGTAGTAGCAAATTTTTATTCTTTTGTTTACCAACTTTTAATTTTTGTTTTGATATCCGCAGTATTTATTATTTTTTCGCGTAAGGTAATCTGGCGAAGAAAGGAAATTAAAACAAATATCTCAGCTTTGCTTGAAAAAGAGGGAGTAGTAGTTGAGACTGTAGGGCCGATATATTGTAAACCTGGACTTATCAAGTTTAATGGAGAATTTTGGCGTGCTTATAGTGAAGAGGAGGTGATTCATCCTGGAGTCGCTGTAATCATTGTGAAAGTTGATGGCGTGAAATTGAAGGTGCGTGCACTTGAGAAATTTTGAAAAAATAGTGAATTGGGGGAGGAATTATAGTGGTTTTCTGGATTGTAATTTTGTTTTTGTTGGCGATTTTTGTTTTCATTATTGGTAAGTTTTGTTTGATAATAATTAATCAATCAAAGGTTGGAGTAATAGAAAGATTAGGGAGTTTTCATAAGATAGCTCATAGTGGTATAAATTTTATTATGCCCTTTACAGACCGATTAGTTACACAAATTGATATGAAAGAACAAGTACGTGATTTTCCCCCTCAACCTGTAATAACCAGAGATAATGTGACAATGATGATCAATACAATCGTTTATTATCAGGTTACTGACCCACAAAAGTTGCAATATGAGATTTCTGATATTGAAGGAGCTATTGAAAATATGGCTGCAACTACGTTAAGAAATGTTATAGGTGAACTGGAACTGGATGAAACTTTAAGTTCTAGAGATACCATTAATGATAGATTAAGAAATGTTTTAGATGATGTGACGGACAAATGGGGTGTGAAAATTAATCGTGTAGAATTGAAAGATATTTCTCTTGCAGAAGATATTCAGGGTTCAATGGAGACTCAGATGAAAGCAGAAAGAGATAAACGAGCTCAGATTCTTATTTCCGAAGGGAAACGAGAATCTACTATTAAAGAAGCTGAAGGAGAACGAGAAGCAGCGATAATTCGTGCTCAGGGAGAAAAAGAAGCTGCAGTTCTTAAGGCACAAGGAGAAGCAGAAACTCATAGAATTATTCAGCAAGCAAAAGCAGATATGATTAAAGAAGTTTATAAGGCTATACATGAAGGAAATCCAGACGAAAGGGTTATAACACTTCGATATTTAGAATCTTTAGAAAAGATCGCTGATGGTCAGGCTAGTAAAATCTATATGCCACTACAGTGGGGGAAAATTCTTGCAAACTTAAGTGGATTTTTAGATTTAAAAGATCAGTAACAATTATAAAATTAAAAAAATATTACAATAAAAGTCTACTGAGTATAAAATTTCGCAAAAATAGTTGACAATAAATATAAGATTATGATATAATTTAGGTATAAAAGGTTACTTTTGCATGGAGACCATGTAGGGGTAGGGGAAAGTGGGGTTGATAGAGCGGTGATACGGTTACCGCTCTTTCTTTTTTGTTTATTTTTAGCCTTTTTGGATAAAATAAAAAAAATCCAAGAAAGGTGACGTTTATTATGAAAAAAATTATAGTAATTGGAATTAATCACAATGAATATGGTATGAATCGTTTAGTCGACAAATTACATCATTCTATACATGAAACTAATATTTCTTTTTATCAATGTGGCTCATCAGGTTGGGATTTATACCATAAGGTTTTAAAACTTTACTCTGATAAAATTATCATTATTGATCAATTTGATGATTGCGGTGAAGAAGAAATATCTAAGATTAATTATATCACTATCAATGAGCGTATTTTGATTATTGGGATAAATTCAATTTTTTTTGGGAGAAAAGACCTTTCCTGTGATCTCAAATCCAAACTAGAACAGATTATCTTTCAAATTAGAAGATTGATTTTGAAAGAGATTTCTCTTGACTCATGTGTTCAATTTTGATATAATTTAATTGAAAATGATTATCATTTGATAAAGTGGGTGATGGAATTGGATGCAAAACTTAAGGAATATGAAGAGCGAATGATAGAAGCTAATTTTAAGTTGACTTCGCAACGACGCTTAATTTTGAAGACTTTATTGGAGGATATTGATAAGCATTCTAGTGCAGAAGAGATTTATCAACTTATTAGACAGCAAAATCCTCGGTTGGGATTAGCAACAGTGTATCGTACCTTGGAGTTATTCTGTGAGTTAGGTATATTACATGAACTTAATTTTGATAACAACTGTCGACGTTATGAATTAGACGAAGGTGATCGTCACCATCACCATTTGATTTGCTTAAAATGTCGGAAAATTATTGAATTTAACGATAATGCCTTAAAAAATTTCGAAATTCATATTAGTGACCAATATGATTTTCATGTAATCGATCATCGGATAAAGTTTTATGGATATTGTGCTGACTGTCGAAGCGATTCAAATGAATGATATCAATATTGCGAGATAAATCCTCATTTTCTACATTTAGATAGTAGAGAATGAGGATTTTTTTGTGGTGTTATGATAGGGATTTGTTATGAAATTTTGCATAGTAAAAAAGGATTTTTGCTTATTACACCGAATTAAAGTTAGATGAATACCGTCGGGAAGGGAGCAAGAATATGATATATGAAAAGAAAGATAAAACTGAAATAAAATTGGAAACTCTTTTTCATGAGGGCGGTTTTCAACGCAAATATCAAGCCAATGAAATGGTTTTTATGGAAAATGATCGTGAAGAGTATCTTTTTTACATTGCAAAAGGATTAGTCAAATTATTTATGATTTCAGATGATGGAAAGGAAAAAACCTTGTTAATTTTATCAGAAGGCCAGTTCTTTGGCGAAATTGCTTTATTTGATGGAATGAGTTATGCAGTCAATGCAGAAATTTTAGAGGATACAGTAATCTTTTCTATGAGTAAGAAAGATCTAACAGAACGGTTAATTGAAGAACCGGGTATTGCGTTGAAGTTGATGGAATTGATGGCGAAGAAGACTAGATTGATTATAGAGCAGATTCGAGACACCGCTTTTTATAGAATTGCAGGTCGGATGGCGAGTTTATTAGTTGGGTTTAGTAAGCAATTTGGTAAGCCTAATGATTTTGGGATTCATTTACAAATATCATTAACTCATCAGGAATTGGCTAATTTATTGGGAGCATCACGAGTAACTGTAACAAAGACGTTAAATAAATTTCAAGAAGAGGGAATTATAGATGTAGTAAATCGGCGTATATTGATCAAAGATATTGAACAATTGATGTGCTATATTCGATGAATAGGAGCTGATGTAGTGGATGGAAAAGCATAAACGTGTGTTTGCAGATATAGCACTTTTATTTGTTGTAGTAATATGGGGTACAACCTTTCCATTGATGAAAGATGCGCTAGAAGGCATTCAACCTTTAAATTTTATCTTTTTACGTTTTACTTTGGCTTTTTTGATGTTGGCCTTAGTGAACTGGCGTAAATTAGGAAATTTAAATATGGATTCTGTAAAAGTAGGCATATATTTAGGATTAGCTTTAACCGGAGGGTTTATTTTTCAGGTTAGTGGAATTGTATATACAACTGCTTCTAAAGCTGGTTTTATTACAGGATTATCTGTGGTAATTGTACCAATTTATTATTAGGAGAAGTGGTATCTTCACATAGTTTGTGGGGTGGTGGATTAATTATTTTGGGAATGATTTTAGCGGAAATTGGTGATTTTTCGAAAAAGCTTTAACAGGGATAATATTCATTTTTCAGATATAGGTCTTGTCTGTTTAGAAAATACTCTTAATCAGGCTGGAGGTGTGGTTATAGCAGACGAGCGAATGAATGAGGTGGCAAGGTAGCTCATGAGTTTGAAGTCCCTGTACATCTTGATGATGTATGGATTTTTAATGCTGCTATTGCTTTAACTAAAATGATAGATCGTTTAGTGGCAGGATCAATGCCGTAAATATAAAAGGCTGTAACCTTAAAGGGCTACAGCCTTATAATTTTAAAGTTGAAAAAGAAATCTTTCTTACTGGTGTTATTAGGCTCTGATTTTTTGAATCTTATCAAGTTGCTTTTTTGCCAGACTCCATTGGTCGCGAGCCATTCTCACGATAAGAGGCTCACTTTTTGCCAAGGGGCTTCTGACGACTTGATCAAATCTTCGGATACTTTCTTCATAATTATCTAATCGTCGATTTATTTCAGCTATAAGATATGCTGCTCGAAGATGTGTTAGTCCACCAATTGGGAAATGTTCTGTAGAATAAACTTCTTCATAATATGAAAGAGCTTTTTCTAAATAGATTCTCTCGTTTTTAGTATTTTTCAACATTCGATAAATCCATGCGGTTTTTAAACAGACTCCAGCAATCGTGCTTGCTGGTACTTTTCGGTATGAAAGCGTGAGAAGAGCTAATTTGTTGCTTATAAGTGCTGTTTCTAATTTGCGCTCTCCTAAAGGATTCATATTGATTTGGTGGGTTGCTAAAATTTGAGCAATCTTATTAACCTCATTTGGTTTGATTTCATTAAAGACTCCTTTGGGAGATGCATAAAAACACTGAGGACAGACCCAGATATCATAAAGATATGGTGTAATATTAGGATAGATATACCGAAAGTCGGAGTCTTTTCCAGAGGAGACACACTTGTTTGATTTTACTACAGTGGCATGAAATGGAGTAAGACAGATTGGACAGGTTACTTTTTTTTTGTAGAAATGATTTGACATTTAACAAGACCTCCCTTGGAAAGGTAAAATTATCACGTTATTAGGGCTTTTGAATTATTATATCATACTTTAGCCCTATTTTTCTACTATATTTTTCTTTTATTTTGTTGCTAAAGCTCGACTCAGGAAGGAAAAAATATATTTAGGTGGAAATTAAAAAATAGACATAAGTTAGTTGAGGAGGTAATTTCTAGAATGGCTAAAGAATTGAAACGTGGAATGTTTATTGTATTTGAAGCGATAGATGGTTCGGGAACTTCAACACAAGCTAGGTTGTTACATGATTATTTATTCAAAAATGGATATAAAGTCTTTTTAACCGAAGAACCAACTGGCGGTCCTATAGGTAATTTAATTCGGCTTTCCTTAAAGGGGCGTCTTCTTATGTCAGATGATAAAAAGCGGAATGATCGACAATTGGCGTTACTGTTTGCTGCAGACCGTCATGACCATCTTTATAATAAGTTAGATGGGGTTATGACTAAGGTAGATGATGGTTGGATTGTTATCTGTACTCGTTATGTGCTCTCTTCTATGGTGTATAATTGCAATGATGAAAACGAGTTGGCATTTGTTAAACAGTTGAATAGTCAATTTCCGTTACCTGATTTAACCCTCTTTATTGATTGCCCTTTGGAGATTTGTTTGGACAGGTTAAATCAAGGGCGTCCAGTTCACGATATCTATGAAAATCGTAATAAATTGAAGCAAGTTAGGGAGAATTATGATCGTTTATTAGCTAAATTTAAAGCTCCTTTACATTATGTTGATGGTAAAAGGGAGAGGAATGAACAACATCAAGAGATTGTGGGTGTTGTAGAGAAGATGTTGTAAGAAGAACCAGAAAAATTAAAATAAAATAAACTTTGTTAGTTAAGTTAATCTCCTAAAATAATCTTAGGAGATTTTTTATTTTTAAAAGTAATTTATATTTTGTATAGTGACATTTTACTTAGTGTTAATGATTTACATTCTAAATAAAGTAGTATTACTGGTTATACTTTAATTATAATTCGTTGAATTTATTAAAAAATTATACAATAATTAACAAAAGTAATGTTTCTATATTAAGAAGTAATTAGCTAAAAAAGGGAGTATAATGAATAGGGTTAGTATCCAAAAAATAAGTTGAGGTGAGTAAAATGATAAAATACCAAAAATATGGTTATATAGTCATCCTACTATTTGTACTCTTTATATCAACTACAGCGAATGCAGCTCTTATCGAACCATATGTTATTCTTCAAGCAGAACATGGAGATTTAATTGGAGAAAATTTATTTACACAAGAAAATAGTGAACTAAGCT
>DAOVRZ010000106.1:0-19852 GCA_030627905.1 Halanaerobiales bacterium | reverse complement strand
GGATCATATATTCTGGCAAACTTTTTAGTAGGAATTCTCTCAACTCCTTCGGAGTGAAGTCCCCTACTGTTACTTCTTTTTCTGAAACAACATATGCACAAAGATATTTTGCTCTATTTTTATCTTCACGATCTACCACTAGTGCTTCTTTGATTGGATTATAATTTAACAACTGGCTTTCAATTTCTCCAAGTTCGATTCTAAATCCACGGATTTTTACTTGGTGGTCGATTCTTCCTAAAAATTCTATATTTCCATCTGGTAACCATCTTGCTAAATCGCCAGTCCGGTACATTTTTTCTTCTGGAGTGAATGGGTTCTTACCAAACAAGTTTGGGACAAACTTTTCTGCTGTCAAATCTGATCTATTAAAATATCCTCTTGTTAAGCATTCTCCAGCTATGCACAGTTCTCCAGCGACTCCAATTGGAAGCAGTTTATTATATTTATTTACAATATAAGCTTTGACATTATTTAATGGTTTTCCTATTGGTACTATGCGTTCATCTTTTAAATTAGCTGTAGAGTATCTTATTACATAGATTGTTGTTTCAGTAGGACCATAAATATTTTCAACAATTACATTCTTTAATATTGCGTTACATCTTCGAGCTAATTCTCTTGGGAATGCCTCTCCTGCAACAAACATATAGCCTAAACTAGTTATTTTTTCAATATCCTGTTCCGTGATTCCATCTAAAAATACATTTAGCATGGATGGGACAAAGTTGATATGTGTTACATCGTATTTATTGATCGCTTCTACTATAGTATTTAAGTCCTTTTCTCCCCCTGAAGGTAAGATGGCGATTCTTCCATTACCCATAAACCAACCAAATAATTCTGTCACTGATACATCAAAAGTAAATGTAGTTTTTAATAAATATGTTCCATCTTCCATGAGTGGATAGTCATTTTGCATATTTGTCAGTATGTTAACTACACTTTGATGTTCAACTACAACACCTTTTGGTTTTCCTGTCGAACCAGAGGTATATATTACATATGCTAAATCTTTTGCTGTATTTATACGCTCCAAGTTTTCTCCATTAGATGAATATACATTGTTATCTTCTAAATCTAGCACTTCTCCATTAAACATTACTTTGTCTATATACTTGCTTTGTGTTAGAACGATATTTGTTTTGCTATCATCAATTATATATTGGATTCGATCCTCTGGATAGTCTGGAGTTATTGGTAAATAGGCTCCGCCTACTTTAAGAATTCCGAATATACCTACTATCATTTCAAAGGAACGATCTGCTATAATACTTACTATGCTGTCTGATTTTACTCCTTTTTCTCTTAATGTTCTAGCTAATCTATTGGCTTTTTCATTTAGTTCTTTATAGGTTAGAGTCATTTCTTCTGCGCGAGTACTCGATACTACTGCAATATTGTCTGGTGTATTCTCTACTTTTTCTTCAAATAACTCATGTAATGTTTTGTTTCTTGGGTAATCTTCATAGGTGTTATTAAATTCATTTAAAATCTGTTCCTTTTCTTCTTTATTGAGCATCTTAATTTCACTTAATTTAGTATCTGTATCAACAGTTACTGCTTTAAGTATATTTCTAAAATGAGATATCATTCTTTCAACAGTTTCTCTTTTAAATAGCTTGATACTGTATTCAAAATTTAAATTTATTTCTTCGTCTGTATCACTCGCTGTAATTGTTAGATCAAATTTTGATGTTTTGTTTTCATAATTATATGGTTTAAAATTTAAATCTTGAACCGATAGTTCTCCACTATCCATATTTTGTAGTATAAACATTACATCAAATAATGGATTCCTACTCAAATCTCTTCTTAAATCTAGCTTATCTACTAACTCTTCAAATTGATAATCTTGATTCTCATATGCATCTAAAGCATTCTTTCTTACTTCCTTAAGAAATTTTTCATAAGTCATATCTGCATTTGGATTATTTCTCATAGCAATAGTGTTTACAAACATTCCGATAATTTTCTCTAAATCTGCATGTGGTCTGCCTGCTATTGGACTTCCAATTATTATATCTTCTTGACTACTATATTTAGACAATAAGATATTTACCCCTGATAAAAGTACCATATACATTGTACTTCCAGTTTCTTTTACTAACTTTTCAAGATTTTTCGTTAATTCCTTGTCTAAATTAAAACTGATACTATCACCTTCAAAACTTTGTATAGTGGATCTTGGATAATCAGTTGGCATATTTAATACTGGTACCTCATCATTAAATCTACCCATCCAATATTCCTCTTGCTTTTTCATAACATCTGATCTTAATAGATTATTTTGCCATTCTGCATAATCCTTGTATTGAATTCTTAAGCTATTTAATTCTTTACCTTCATAAATACTTGTAAACTCATTTACAAGTATTCCCATAGATGTACCATCTGAGATGACGTGGTGCATATCAAACATGAGTATGGATTCAGTTTCTGCTAATTCAATAACTCCTACTCTAAATAAAGGTGCTTTACTTAAGTCAAAAGGTTTTATAAATTCCTTTACAACTTCTTCGATAGTTTTATCAGTTTTATCTATATATTCTACTTTAAACTCTACATCTTTAATGACTCTTTGAACTATTTTCTCTTCTATTGTTTCAAATGATGTTCTTAAACTTTCATGTCTCTCTATTAACTTAATTAAAACTTGTTCTACTTTTTCTAAATTCAATCTTCCATTAACATTTAGAATACCTGGTATATTATATCCTGTACTTTGTAAGTTAAATTGTTGCAACATATACATTCTCTTTTGAGCTGAGGATGTTTGATAATACTCTGCATCTTCTATTTTTTGAATTGCTGAATAAACTGTTTTGTTAGTTTTTTTGATATATTCACTAATTTCTTTAACCGTAGGCCGTTTAAAGACTTCACTTAACGGCATTTCTACATCCATTCGCTTATATATTTTTGAAACCAGGATGGTAGCTTTTAATGAATGTCCGCCCAGTTCAAAGTAATTATCATTGATACCTACTTTATCTACACTAAGAACTTCTTTCCAAATCTCGACTAACATCTCTTCTGTTTCATTTCTTGGGGCTACATACTCTGTTCCAACTAATATTTTACCCTCTGGTATTGGTAGTTCCTTGCGATCAATCTTTCCGTTTACATTCAATGGCATTTTATCTAGTTGAATAAAATAGGCTGGAATCATATAATCTGGGAGATTATTAGATAGGTACTCTCTTAACTCTCCAACTGTGATATTTCTATGAGCGACAAAGTAGGCACATAAGTATTTATTGTTTTTCTCATCTTTTCTGTCGATTACTATTACTTCTGAAATATCCTTATGTTCAAATAAACTTTTTTCAATCTCTCCTAGCTCGATTCTAAAACCTCTAATTTTTACTTGATGGTCTATTCTTCCGATAAACTCAATATTACCATCTGGTAATAACTTCACCATGTCCCCAGTTTTATACATTCTCTCTCCTAAGATAATCCCAAAAGGATTATCAACAAATGGATTTTGGATAAACTTTTCTACAGTAAGTTCTGGATTATTTAAATAACCTCGAGCCAATCCATCTCCACCCAAACATAACTCTCCACAAACTCCAATTGGAGATAGATTATTATCTTTATCAACAACATAACCTGTTGTGTTATTGATAAATTTGCCAATTGGTATAGTTCCAGAACAATCCTGATCTACAAAGAAAACGGTTGAAAATGTAGTATTTTCTGTTGGCCCATATATATTAGCAATCTTTAAATTTTGACACTCTCTTCTAACCTGATTGAAATGTTTTGATGATGCTGCTTCTCCACCTGTTAATAAAAACTTAAGTGACTTAAACATATCAGGTTTTTCTTCTGACATTACGTTAAATAAGGCTGTTGTGAGAAATAAATTACTAATTTGATTGTCAGCTAAATACTTAGCCATTTTGTCAGTTCTTAAAATGAGATCTTTTGAACCTAAATGAAGTTCTAAGCCATTTAATAATGATCCCCAAATCTCAAAAGTAGAGGCATCAAAAGTCAGCATTCCAGTTTGTAATATTTTATCTCTTGGTTCGAATTCAATATAATTTGTATTTTTAGTCAACCGGACTACATTTCTATGTTCTACCATTACTCCTTTAGGCTTACCAGTGGAACCTGAGGTATAGATTACATAAGCTAAATTTTCTGGAGTATTAATATTTGGTAGGCTATTCAGATTCTGTTTTGATAAGTATAATTTTTCATCTAAAATATCTATTAATCTACCATTAAAATTAAAATCAATATCTATAATTATATCTCCTTGTGTTAATAATACATTTACTGAACAATCTTCTAACATATATTTGATTCTATCCGTTGGATATTCTGGATCAATAGAAAGATATGCTCCACCTGATTTTAGAATAGCCATAACCCCTATAATCAACCCTAGTGAACGTTCAGCCATAATACCTACTAAGTGATTCTCTTTTATTCTTAGTTCTCTCAAAAGAACTGCCAAACAGTTGGCTCTATCATTTAGTTCTCTATAAGTTAATTTGTTATCACCAAATACGACAGCTATTTGATCTGGATTATTTTCTACTTGTTCTTCAAATAACTCATGGATTGTTTTATCTCTTGGGTAATCTACAATAGTATCATTAAAGATATTAAGAATCTTATCTTTTTCTTCTGCTGTAATCATCTCAATGTCAGATAGTTTTATCTGTGGATTTGCTGCTACTTTAGTTAGGATGTTTTTTAAATGTAAGAACATTCGCTTAACAGTTTCCTGCTTAAACAACTTTGTGCAGTATTCAAGAGTTATATCGATCTTCTTACCTACTTCACTTGCAAAAATCGTTAAATCAAATTTTGCTATTTTGTTATCATGATCATATGGTGTTAATTCAAAGTTCTTAAATTTTAGTTGGTTATTATTAAAGTTTTGCATCGTAAACATTACATCAAATAGTGGATTTCTACTCAAATCCCTTCTTAGAGCTAAATGTTCTACCAACTCTTCAAATTGATAATCCTGATTTTCGTATGCTTGTAATGCATTATTTCTTACATCCATTAGGAATTCTGTATAAGTCATATTTCTGTCTGGATTGTTTCTCATAGCAAGGGTGTTTACAAACATTCCGATAATTTTCTCTAAGTCTGGATGTGGCCTACCAGCTATTGGACTTCCTACTATAATATCTTCCTGTCCACTATATTTAGACAATAAGATATTTACCCCTGATAAAAGTACCATATACATTGTACTACCAGTTTCTTTTGCTAATTTTTCTAGATTTTTTGTTAATTCCTTATCTAATTTGAAGTTAATACTATCTCCTTCAAGACTTTGGATAGCTGGTCTTGGATAATCTGTCAACAGATTTACTACTGGGATTTCGTCACTAAATCTTTCGTTCCAATACTCTTCCTGCTTTTTCATTAAATCTGACTTCAATAAGTTATTTTGCCATTCTGCGTAATCCTTATACTGAATTTTGAGTTCATCTAATTTATTTCCTTCATAAAGGTTTGCAAATTCATCTACAAATATTTCCATAGATATACCGTCTGATATTATGTGATGCATATCAAACATAAGTATATATTTATCTTCTTCTAATTGAATAATTTCTACTCTAAATAAAGATGTTTTACTCAAATCAAATGGTCTTATAAATTCTTTTATTAATTCTTCAATATTTTTATCTGTTTTTTCTAAGTACTCTACAAAATCAACATAATTAAACTCTACCTCTACGTCCGCTAAAGAGTTTACTCTTTGGACTATCTTCTCGTCGATTGTATCAAAAGATGTTCTTAATGTTTCATGTCTTTTTATAAGTTCATCAAAAGCTTTTTCTACTAATTCTAAATTTAGTTTTCCTTCTATTTCCAGCACACTAGGCATATTATAACTTGTACTGCTTAAATCGAACTGTTGGAGCATATACATTCTCTTTTGTGCAGAAGATGCTTCATAATAGTCTGCAGGCACTACTTTTTCTATTTTCTGATAAGCTGTTTGCGCGCACGCGCGTATGGCATTATGAATATATTCGCTAATCCCTTTTATAGTTGGTCTTTTAAATATTTCACCTAACGATACTTCTACATCCAATTCTTTATGCATCTTAGCTGCCAATATTGTTGCCTTTAAAGAATGGCCTCCAAGCTCGAAGAAGTTATCATTGATGCCTGCATTTTCTATTCCCAAAATTTCTTTCCATATTTCTACTAACTTTTCTTCTGTTTCATTTCGCGGAACTTCGTATTCAGTTCCTACCACAATAGAACCAACAGGCGCAGGAAGTACTTTTCGATTAATCTTGCCATTTGCATTTAATGGCATTTCATCTAACTGTACAAAATATGATGGGATCATGTATTCTGGTAAACTTGTTAGTAGAAATTCTCTTAATTGCCCGACTGTTACTTCTTTTTCTGATACTACATAGGCACACAAATATTTAGCACCATTTTTATCTTCACGATCTACCACTAGTGCTTCTTTGATTAAATTATAGCTCAATAACTGATTTTCAATTTCTCCAAGTTCGATTCTAAATCCACGGATCTTCACTTGATGGTCGATTCTTCCTAAGAATTCTATATTTCCGTCTGGTAACCATCTTACCAAATCTCCAGTCCTGTACATTTTTTCTTCAGGAATAAATGGATCATCAACAAATTTTTCTGCTGTCAAATCTGATCTATTAAGATAACCTCTTGTTAAGCACTCTCCTGATATGCACAGTTCTCCAAAAACTCCGATCGGGAGCAGCTTATTAAATTTATTTACAATATAAGCTTTTACGTTATTTAATGGTTTTCCTATTGGTACTATCCGTTCATCTTTTAAATTAGCTATAGAGTATCTTGTTACATAGATTGTTGTTTCTGTTGGACCATATATATTTTCAACAGTTACACCCTTTAATTTTACATTGCATCTTCGAGCTAATTCTCTTTGGAATGCCTCTCCTGCAACAAACATATAGCGTAAACTAATTATTTTTTCAATATCCTCTTCGGTGACTCCATCTATAAATACATTTAGCATGGATGGAACAAAGTTAATATGTGTTACATTGTATTTATTGATCGCTTCTATTATAGTATTTAAGTCCTTTTCCCCACCTGGAGGTAAAATTGCGATTCTTCCATTACCCATAAACCAACCAAATAATTCTGTCACAGACACATCGAAAGTAAATGCAGTTTTTAATAAATATGTTCCATCTTCCATGAGTGGATAATCATTTTGCATATTTGTAAGTATATTAACGACACTTTGATGTTCAACTAAAACACCTTTTGGTTTTCCTGTTGAACCAGAGGTGTATATAACATATGCTAAATCTTTTGCTGTATTTATGTGTTTTAAGTTTTCTCCATTAGATGAATATAATTTGTTATCTTCTAAGTTTATTACCTCTCCATTAAACATTACTTTTTCAATATGCTTGCTTTGTGTCAAAACGATACTTGTTTGACTATCATCAAGGATATATTGTATTCTATTCTCGGGATAATCTGGAGTTATTGGTAAGTATGCGGCGCCTGCTTTAAGTATTGCAAATATTCCTACCATCATCTCAAGAGAACGGTCTACTAAAATTCCGACAATGCTGTCTGATTTTACTCCCTTTTCTCTTAAGGTTCTGGCTAATCTATTTGCTTTTTCATTTAGTTCTCTATAGGTTAGTTTCATTTCTTCTGCGCGCGTACGCGATAGTACTGCAGTATTGTCTGGGGTATTCTCTACTTTTTCTTCAAATAACTCATGTAGTGTTATGTTTCTTGGATAATCTGCATAAGTGTTATTAAATTCATATAGAACCTGGTCTTTCTCTTCTTTGTTAAGCATCTCGATTTCACTTAATTTAATATCCGCGTCAACTGCTACTGATTTGAGTATATTGCTAAAATGAGATATCATTCTTTCCACTGTTTCTCTTTTATATAGATTAGTACTGTACTCAAAATTTAAAACTATTTCATCATCTGTACCTGAAGTTATTTCACTTGCTGAGATTGTTAAATCAAATTTTGATACTTTATGATCAAAATTATAATTTTTTAATTTTAAATTCTCAATCACTAATTCGTTATTATTAAAGTTTTGCGACTGCCTATTTTGCATCGTAAACATAACATCAAAGAGTGGATTTCTACTCATATCCCTACTTAAATCTAACTGCTCAACTAACTCTTCAAATTGATAATCTTGATTCTCATATGCTTCTAATGAATTTTCTTTTACTTGCTTTAAAAATTCTTTATAAGTTATATTTGCATTTGGATAATTTCTCATAGTAATAGTATTTACAAACATTCCGATAATTTTCTCTAAATCTGGATGCGATCTGCCTGCTATTGGACTTCCTACTATAATATCTTCCTGTCCACTATATTTAGACAATAAGATATTAACGCCAGATAAAAGTACCATATATATTGTACTACCTGTCTCTTTTGGTAATTTATCTAGATTCTTTGTTAATTCCTTATCTACTTTAAAACTAATACTATCTCCTTCAAAATTTTGTATGGTTGATCTTGGATAATCAGTTGGCATATTTAGTACTGGGACTTCATCACTAAATCTATTGACCCAATATTTTTCTTGTTTTTCCATAACATCTGATTTCAATAATTTATTCTGCCATTTTGCATAATCCTTATATTGAATTCTTAAGCTATCTAATTCTTTACCTTCATAAATATTTGCGAACTCGTTCACAAGTATTTCTATAGATGCACCATCCGATATTATATGATGCATATCAAACATGAGTATATATTTATCTTCTTGTAGTCTTATAACTCCTACTCTAAATAAAGGCGCTTTAGTCAAATCAAATGATCTGATAAATTTATTTACTGCTTCTTCGATAGTTTGGCCTATTTTTTCTATATACTCTACATCTAAAGATGTATACGAATTTACTCTCTGAACTATCTTCTCGTCGATTGTTTCAAAAGATGTTCTTAAAGTTTCATGTCTCTTAAGAAGTTCATCAAAGGCTTGTTCTACTCTTTCAATATTTAGCATTCCTTCTACTTCAAACACTCCCGGCATATTATAACTTGTACTGCTTAAATCAAACTGCTGGAGCATATACATTCTCTTCTGTGCTGGGGACGCTTCATAATAATCTGCAGAATCTACTTTTTTGATTTTCTCATAGACAGTTCTTGTTGCATTTTGGATATATGTACTTATTCCTTTTATCGTTGGTCTATTGAATATTTGGTTTAATGATACTTCAACGTTTAATACTTTATGTATTTTTCCTACCAATTTTGTTGCCTTTAAAGAATGGCCTCCAAGTTCAAAGAAGTTATCATTGATGCCTACTTTATCAATTCCCAATATATCTTTCCAAACTTCGACTAACTTCTCTTCTGTTTGATTGCGTGGAGCTTCATATTCAGTTCCTATTATTAAGGTGCTTTCAGGTGCAGGAAGTGCTTTCCGATCGATTTTACCATTTGCGTTTAATGGCATTTCATCTAATTGTACAAAATATGATGGAACCATGTATTCTGGTAAAATTTTTAATAGGAATTTTCTCAACTCCTTCGGAGTTAATTCCCCTGCCTTTACTTCCTTACCTGATACTACATATGCACACAAATATTTGGCTCTATTTTTATCTTCTCTATCTACAACTATAGCCTCTTTGATTGGAGTATAGTTCAACAACTGACTTTCAATTTCTCCAAGTTCGATTCTAAATCCACGGATCTTCACTTGATGGTCGATTCTTCCTAAGAATTCTATATTTCCATCTGGTAACCATCTTACCAAATCTCCAGTTCTGTACATTTTTTCTTCATGATTGAATGGATCATCAACAAATTTTTCTGCTGTCAAATCCGCTCGATTAAAATAGCCTCTTGTTAAACATTCTCCTGCTATGCATAATTCTCCAGCGACTCCAATTGGGAGCAGTTGATTATATTTGCTTACAACATAAGCTTTTACATTATTTAATGGCTTTCCTATTGGTACTATGTGTTCATCTTTTAAATTAGCTGTAGAATATCTTATAACATAGATTGTTGTTTCAGTGGGGCCATATATATTTTCAACAATTACATTCTTTAATTTTGCACTACATCTTCGAGCTAATTCTCTTGGGAATGACTCTCCAGCAACAAACATATAACGTAAACTATTTAACTTTTCAAAATCCTCTTCCTCGATTCCATCTAAAAATACATTTAGCATGGATGGGACAAAGTTGATATGTGTTACATTGTATTTATTAATCGCCTCTACTATAGTGTTTAAGTTCTTTTCTCCACCTGGAGGTAAAATTGCAATTCTTCCATTACCCATAAACCAACCAAATAATTCTGTAACTGACACATCAAAGGTATATGTAGTTTTTAATAAATATGTTCCATCTTCCATTAGTGGATAATCATTTTGCATATTTGTCAGTATGTTAACAACACTTTGATGTTCAATTATAACACCTTTTGGTTGTCCTGTTGAACCAGAGGTATATATTACATATGCTAGATCATTTGCAGTAGTTATGTATCTTAAGTTTTCTCCATTAGATGAATAAACTTTGTTATCCTCTAAGTTTATTACCTCGCCGTTAAACAATATTTTTTCTATAAGCTTGCTTTGTGTTAAAACGATATTTGTTTGGCTATCATCAAGAATATATTGTATCCTATCCATAGGATAGTCTGGAGTTATTGGTAAATAAGCGCCACCTGCTTTAAGTATTCCAAATAGTCCTACCATCATCTCCAGAGAACGGTCTACTAATATTCCGACTATACTGTCAGATTTAACTCCCTTTTCTCTTAAAGTTCTAGCTAATCGATTTGCTTTTTCATTTAGTTCTCTATAGGTTAACGTCAGTTCTCCTGCGCGCGTACTCGCTACCGCTGCTGTATTATTTGGTGTTCTTTCCACCTTTTCTTCAAATAGCTGATGTAATGTCTTTTCTTTTGGATAATTGGTCGTAGTATCATTAAATTCATATAGTACTTTATTTTTTTCTTCTTCTGTAAGCATATCTATCTCTGACAATTTTTCATCAGAATTTTCTAAAACAAAGGTAAGTATTTTGCAAAAATGTCCTGACATTCTTTCTATTAATTGGTTATCGAATCTCAATGTATTATATACAAATTGGATATTTATACAGTCATTCATTTCTACAATCAATGTAAAATCAAAATTCGTTGATTCCGTGATTGAATATGAGTCAATTTTTAATTTATTATCTTTTTCATTTAATTGTTTATCTAAAGGATAATTTTCGATAACGACGATTGAATCAAAAAGCCCTTCTTTGCTATCTATCCCACTATATGACTGGATATCCACCAATGGAACATTCTCATATTTAATTCTCTCTTTCAATACAATATCAATATTTTTCAAAAGAGTTATTATACTCTCCTCTGAATTTTCACTCTTCCGTACTCTTAGAGGAATGGTATTGATAAATAAACCTACCATTTCTTCTATACCTTTTATATCTACATTTCTACCAGATACAGTTGTACCAAAAACCACGTCTTCCATATTATTGTATCTTTGCAGAAGAAGACCCCATATTCCATAAAACAAGGAAGCAAAAGTTATTTTATTTTCTTTTGTAAAACTGTTTATGCTATATGTAAGTTTTTCTTCTAATGTGAATTTATAAGATTCTGGCCCTACTTTTCTTTGTTGAGTTTCCTGAAATACAGACAGCACTGTTTTACTATCAAAACCCTCCAAATACTGTTTCCAATAATTTTCCTGTTTATCTTTATCCTGATTTTGAAGCCACCTTACAAATTCTTTGAATTTATTTTTCTGTGGTTTTACTGGATAGATTTTTTCAAATAAGTCATTATAAGTTTGAATAAATTCTTTAAGTATGATTCCATTACTCCAACCATCATACAAAATATGATGATAAGTTATAATCATCATACATTCATTATCACTAAGCTTAATCAATGTAACTCTAAAGGGTTCCGTACTTATATCTATCTTTTCACTTTTATCACTTTCTTTAATCTCAGAAATCTTTTTCTCTGTATCATCTAGATTTGATAAATTATTTATTCTAATGGGTACTTTATAGTTCTTCAATGTGATTTGTATAGGTTTTTCTAACTTCTCCCATCTAAAGACTGTCCTCAACATTTCATTGGCTTCAATAACATAATTCCATGCTTTTTCTAGCAATTCCAGTTCTATATTTCCTGAAATATTTAAACTTAACTGTTCAAAATAAATTTTATCTTCTGAATTTTTTAAATAATGAAATAACATTCCTTCCTGCATGGGAGTTAAGGAAAGTATATCCTGCACATTTTGATTATTAATCTTTTTTTGTTTGATAGACATAGTAATGCTCCTTTCACAACTAATCCTTTATTTTGTTCAAATCATTTCTGATTTCATCTGCAAGTCTTTCTACATATGGAAAACTTAGCAAATCATCATGTCCTCCTGGTAATTCGCAAAAACTAACTTTTCCATGAGTCATCTCACTCCAGGCTTCTTGAGTGAATTTCGGTGCATCATTATCCTCTGCCTTAATTACAAATATGTCAGCTTCTATAATGTTTTTTATTTCTTTTACCCTCTTTCCACACACATAATCAACATTTTCTTTAACTGTTCTCTCATTTTGAATATCCACGGATATTTCCATAGATTTTTTATATTCCTCAACATTTGACCAGTAATCCATCGGGTTCCTATCTTTATTTTTAGTTACTTTTCTAGTTATATTTCTTGCCATTTTAAATGGTCTCACCATTTTACTTCTTGTTTGCAGGTATTTTACAAATGCATCGGGAAGCAAAACATTTTCATCTATCAGTATCAATTTTTCCACTTCAACACCACGTTCTTCTAGCATCTCTACCATTTTATATGCTAACCAATTTCCCCAACAGAACCCACCGACAATATATGGACCTTTAGGTTGTATGGCTTTCATCTCACAAATATAGTCTGTTACCATTCCCTTCATTGTTTCAGGTAATACTGTTGGCTTAAGCAAGCCTTTTGCCTGCATTCCATAAAAGTTATAAGCGCCTTCAAGTAGTTTTGCAAGTTCTTTATACTGATAAATGATCCCTTCCCGATTATGAATAATAAAAATATTTTTCTTATCATCGACAGGTTTATTTAGTCCAACAACACAATCCAAATCACTAAATGGATTTTCCATAAAAAGATCATTTGCTATTTCTGCAATGGTTGACTTCAAAAACAACTCGCTCATTGAGACAACCACACCTGTGAATTCTTGGTTTATTCTATTTATAATTTTAAGTATATTTATAGAATTTCCACCTATCTCAAAGAAGTCATGATTTATACCTATTTCCTCTATCTCAAGGACTTCTTCCCAAATCTCAATTAGCTTTTTTTCTACTTCATTAGTTGGTGGAACATACTCTACTCCCGTATCAATACCACTGTCTAGCTCAGGCAGTGCTTTTCTGTCTATCTTGCCGTTAGGAGTAAACGGTATCTTATCTATATGTATGAAGTAAGCAGGTATCATGTAGTCAGGAATTTCTATGGATAAGTGAGCTCTAAGTTCAGCAGATGTTAATTTCTTCTCACTTACCAGATATGCACACAGATATTTACCTCTAATTAACTCCTCTTTGGCTAGTACTACAGTTTCGTTAATATCTTCATGTCTCAAAAGTTGACTTTCTATCTCTCCAAGTTCGATCCTATAACCTCTAATTTTCACCTGATGATCGATCCGTCCAAAAAAATCTATATTTCCATCAGGTAACCATCTTGCCAGATCCCCTGTTCGGAACATTCTAGGACTAAATTGATTTGGCTTAAATTTTTCAGCGGTTAGTTCAGGTTTATTCAAATACCCCCTCGCCAATCCATCACCTGCAATACATAGTTCCCCAGGAACTCCTATTGGCTGAATATGGTCAGATTTATCTAGAATATAGATAGCTGTATTTGCTATTGGTCTACCTATATTTATCTCTTCAGATTCTGACAAGTCTTTGATTGAAGACCATACTGTAGTCTCTGTAGGACCATACATATTGTATATTTTAGCCATGGTGACTTCCCTTATTTCTTCTAAGAGTGCTTTTGGGAATGCTTCTCCACCGATCATTATCTCTTTAACATTTTGTAAGCATAATGCACTTTTTTTATCGATTATTAACATCTTCATTCTTGAAGGAGTCATTTGAAGCATATCAATCTTATTTTTTATGATAATCTGTGATAAAGCTCTGTTATCCTTCTGCTGATCCTCATTAGTTATCACCACTCTTAAGCCTTTTGTGAGAGGTAATAAAGTTTCCAACACAAAAATATCGAAAGATATTGTTGTCAAAGCCAATATACTTTTATCAGAAGTAAACTCTATTTTTTCAGTTATACCTTTTATAAAATTATTTACTGCAATATGCTCTATCATCACACCTTTAGGTTTTCCAGTAGAGCCTGAAGTATATATTACATAAGCTAGATTTTCAGATCCACCGATTTGGTTTAAATTAGTTTCTTCTCCCTGGTAAATATCATCTTCATCAATTCGAATAGACTCTATTTTAGGAATCTGTAATTTCTCTAAAACCTTCTTCTGTGTTAATACTATTTCTGCTTGGCTATCTTCAACCATATATTTTATTCTTTCTGCAGGATACTCAGGGTCTATCGGCAGATATGCGCCTCCAGCTTTTAATATACTTAAAATACCGATCATCATCTCTAAAGAGCGTTCTACCATTATTCCAACTATACTGTCTTCTTTAACCCCTTTATCTCTCAAAATCCTAGCAATCTGATTGGTCTGAACGTTTAATTCGTTATAGGTAAGTTCTTTATCTCCAAAGACAATAGCGATATTTTCTGGTGTTCTTACCACCTGTTCTTCAAATAATTCATTCAATCTTTTTTCTTTTGGATAATCTATTTCGGTATTATTGAAATCGACGAGGATTCTAGTCTTATCTTCCTCTGATAAAATATCTATATCACCTAATTTTACCTCTGTATTTTGAGCAATCTGTTTTAATATAGTTATAAAATGGTTCGCCAATCTTTCCATCGTTTCATGCTTAAACAACTTGGTACTGTACTCCATCCCGAATCCAATTTTACCCTGCTGTTCCTCAGCATTTATTGTGATGTCATATTTGCTGATAGTTTTGTTAAAATTGTATGGTGCAAACTTTAAATCATTTATTTCTATAACTTCATTCTCTGTATTGTGTAGTACAAACATAGTGTCAAAAAGCGGGTTTCTGCTCAAATCTCGACGTATGCTCAGTTTTTCTACCAATTGTTCAAACTGATAGTTCTGATGTTCGTAAGCTTTTAAAGCATTCTCCTTTACTGCTTTTAAAAATTCCTTGAATGTAATGTGACTTTCAGGATAATTTCTCATTGGCAACATGTTTATAAACACACCAATAATATTCTGTAAATCTGCATGTGACCTTCCCGCTATAGGTGAACCTACAATAATATCTTCTTGCCCAGTGTATTTGGATAATAGCGCATTATATGCAGCAAGTAAGACCATGTACAGGGTTGACCCTGTTTCTTTTACCAGTTCATTCAGTTTTACGGTTAAATTAGTATCAGTTACAAAGCTTAATTTACTTCCTTCAAAACTCTGCACCAATGGACGCGGATAGTCTGTGGGCATATTAAGTACAGGGATTTCCCCAATTTGTGGATTAACGAATCTATCCAGCCAATATCTTTCATGTCTTTCTATTCTATCTGTTGCAAACAGCTCATTCTGCCATACTGAAAAATCTTTGTATTGTATCTTCAATTCAGGTAGACTCCTACCATGATAAATAGCAATTAGTTCCCTGATAAGTATATCCATAGAAAAACCATCAGAGATTATATGATGCATATCAAATAGTAACAAATGTCTGTCATTACTAAATTTGATTAATTCTACTCTTAATAGAGGCGCTTTCTTTAAAACAAATGGCTTGATAAATTCTTTTACTATGTCAGTCAATTCATTTTCTTCTGATTCAAGGTAGGATACTTCAAAATCTACTACTTCATGCACTCTCTGTACAATATCACCATCAATTGTTTTAAAAGATGTACGTAACGATTCATGTCTATTTATCAGAGTTTTAAAGCTCTCGCTAAATCTTTCTACTTCAAGAGAACCTTCTACTATCATTGTTCTGGGCATATTGTAGGTAGTACCTGCTCCTTCAAGACGATTTAGTACATAAAGCCTTTTCTGAGCTGAAGATACTGGATAATACTCTCTCTTTTCTATAGGCTTTATCTCTATATATATATTCTTATCTGCTTTTTGTATATATTCAGCTAGTTTTTTAACCGTTGAGTTTGCAAAAACTTCTTTCAAAGGTACCTCTACATCTAATTTTTGATGTATTTTTGCTACAAGGGTAGCAGCCCTTAAGGAATGTCCGCCGATATCAAAGAAATTATGATTAATACCTATCTCTTCTACCCCAAGGACTTCAGACCATATCTCTACTAATTTTTCTTCTATTTCATTTTGTGGTGCAACATATTCAACTCCTGTATCATTTTTACCAGGTACAGGTAATGCCTTTCGATCAATTTTACCATTAGGAGTTAAAGGCATTTCTTCTAATTGAACAAAATAAGTTGGAATCATATAATCCGGAAGTCTCTTTTGCAAAAATTCCCTTATTTCACTGGTATCTAATTTCTGACCTTCGACTTCTATATATGCAGAGAGATATTTGTTATTGGTTTCATCCTCTAAGGCTACTACTACAGCTTCTTTTACCTTTTCAAACTGCAATAGCTGGTTCTCTATTTCTCCCAATTCAATTCTAACACCCCTCAATTTTACCTGATGATCTGCTCTTCCCATAATCTCTACATCCCCACTAGGAAGCATCCTTCCTAAATCTCCAGTTTTATAGATTACATCCTTAGGATTATCACTAAATGGGTTTCTGATAAAAACTTTTCTGGTAAATTCAGGGTTTTTGTAGTATCCAGCAGATATATAAGGGGTACGAATATATATTTCTCCTATACTTTCAATTCCGCAAACTTGCATCTCTTCATCCAATACCATCACCTGAGCACCATTCATGGGTTTTCCAACAGGTACTGATATCCTATCTACATCACTTTCATTTACTCTATAAAAAAGTTTTACTAGTGTTGTTTCTGTGGTGCCATACAGGTTAATCAGTTCAATCCTATTTTTGAATAGTTGGAAAAACTTTTTAATATCATTACCTCTTAACATCTCTCCTGCTAAAAGTATGTGCTGTAATTCATCAAAGCAGTTTGAATCGTCTACAACTGTCATCAAGGCTTTGAACAAAGTCGGTACCATATGCATCAATGTAATTTTGCTATCATCTATCCATTCCTTTAAACTATCAGGATTCAAAATAATCTCCTTATTTTCTGGAATACATAGAGTAGCCCCGGCAGATAGAGGAACAAAAATATCCCTTAAGATCGCATCAAAAGAAGGAGTTACAAGTTGGCTTATTTTAAAACTTTCATCAACTCCGAATTCTTTAATTTCCCAGTCAATAAAATGCTTTAAACTCCTATGCCTTCCCAGAATGGCTTTAGGTTTTCCAGTGGAACCAGAAGTAAAGTAGATATAGCAATACTTATTAAGTACATCAGAAGAAACCTGACATTCTTTCTGAATATTGTTATCAAACTGAAAAACATCAATATTCTTATATTGTTCTGTATCTGTAGTTAAATCCAATACTAGGACATTTATTCTCCTGTTGTCTTCTTCCATCATCCCGTCCAGTTTTTCCAACCATGATGACCGGGTTATTACCCAATCTCCTTCTACTTCATCAATCATTAACTTAATCCGTTTTTCTGGGAATTCTGGGTCAAGAGGCACAAATACTCCACCAAATTTAAGTATCCCTAGCATCGTTTCCACTAGTTCTATACTATTCTCAAGCATCACAGATATATTTTTATTGTCCTTAATTTTTCTAAATAAAAAGTTTGCAATCTGATTTGCTCTCTCTTCAAGTTCAATAAAAGAAACTTTTTTGTCTCCCCATTCAATTGCAGTTTTAGATGGTACTTTTGACACGATATCACTTATCTTTTCATGTAAACTTTGAAATTTCATAAACACATCCCCCTTATAGTCTTATAAAGATATTATTGTTTATTCTGTTCAAAAGTTAGTATCCGAGTTTCACTTATATATCTAATCTAATCTATTTATATTATATATATATTATTTCTATATTTTTTCTGCTTATCCTTCATATTTTATTTGTTACTACCATTTTAATATTTTTCTATAATTAACTCCGAATATGCCGGGTTTTCCCTGCTGACATATTAATAAAACAGATTGCTTTTTAAACAATCTGTTTTATTTTTTATTATAACCTCTGCTAAGATCTTACACTTTATCTTTGGTCTTCGAAATGAAAATCTCCAACGGAAGTAATTTGACTTCCATTGGAGATTTATTGTTATAATCCTTACCCTACTTTTTTAAAAATCCCTAAAAGCTTACCTCTATCCTGCTTCCACAATTATCTCTTCAACTAATTCTAACAAGATAGTTTACCCCCACTTACAGAAGTTGGGGGACATTTATGCTCTCTGAAAACCACCTTCTGAAATGTCGTTAAATAAAAATCTAATCAATTCTCAGATATCAATCCTACCATAATTATATAAAATTTTTAGAGCATTTAAAGTCAATATTCCTGCCCATTCATCTTTTGCTTTTTCCCAGGATTTATCATATTGCCCCCACTTCCAATTTGGTAATATTCCACCTTCTTCATTTAGAGATTCTATTATATAATCTAAGTTAACATCAATATCTTTTTGCTGTATTCCGAATGTTGAAGAATCTTCAGTTTTTACGAAATGAACTGGCTGTGGGGTATATTTATTCCAATCATCAGGGTTATTACAAACTAGCCCTTTAACAGCATTAGTTAGTTTATACTCAATAATATTTCTTTTTTTTAAAGGTAAAGTATTATAAAAGATTATAAAACAATAAATTTCATGTTCTGAATTAAACTCTTCTTTCTGCAATAAATAATTTATGCTATAATCAACTAACTCGTCCAAAAATGATTCATCAACTAATTCCTTATGCTTCAATAAATATCCTATAATTTCTGCGGACGGGTTACCCCAACTCTTATCAATTACAGTCATCCCTTCTTTTAAGTCATAATTCCACCATGGAGCATGGGGATACTCATTAACCTCATTAGGAACTGCAAACCATCCTTTTCTTTCGTCAATAATTGTTTTTAAAAAATAATTAATACCAGAAGAAACCAACATATCTGCATTTTCACCGTTAATTTCCTCAATTATTTGAAATGCAACTGTTGTCGCCATAGGCGAAGATAAAGGTAAAATAAAATCTGGTTCCAATCCCGTTCCAAACCCTCCATCAGCATTTTGATACTTTTTCAACTCATTTATCACGTCCATACTACTACCATTGTTAAAAAGAAAATTAAATCTAGCTTTTTCTAACTCTCTTCCTTTACTAGATATGAAAAATTTCGCCTGTTTAACGGTTTCTTTTGAAAGTTTTTTCATAAAAAAACTCCTTTCTGCCTACTAACATTAATTATACACCCAATATTCTGTCTAAAAGCATAATAGTGTTCCCCATAATTTTAGCTGCTTCAAATCCATCCTTTATCATTTCAACAATATGAGAACCACCTGGTTCATCTGAATCACTCCATAGACGAATAGATTTAACACCATCATGCAGTTTAAAAGATAGCGGAACACAAAATAGTTTGCTTATATTTCCTATTAGCACGCCGACTCCACCAAACATATGACCGAAAATATACTCAGCTTTTGAAGAATTCTCAGACT
>DAOVRZ010000149.1:0-9268 GCA_030627905.1 Halanaerobiales bacterium | reverse complement strand
TGTCAAACTGGCTGCCATTTTCTTTGTCTTATAACACTACCCGTTAGGGTAAGTTCCTTTAAGTATTCACTAGTTTCCTTACTATAAAGATCAGCTTGATCATCCTTAATGGCAATAAGCATCTTTTCACTACTTAATAGAAGATCTGAATCATTTTCTACATCTACCATAAAGCCTATCTGATCAGAAGCAGGATCATTATCTACTGTTCCATTTCTACCAATCACATCATATTCTGGATAGATCCACTCATTGCTCAATACGTTCAACCTTAGTTCCTTCTGATCTACAGTCCCCACAGTATCCATTACCTGAACTTTTACAAAATATACTCCTGGCTCTACTGGCACGCCAGAAACAACTCCATTTTCGTCCATTCTTAGACCTAAAGGCATACTGTTATCAAGAACCTCAATCTGATATGGAACAAATCCACCATCTACATCTATCCAATCTCGATACTGAACTCCTACCCGACCTTCTGCAAATTCTTGATTCTTAATCTCAGGTAACTCAGCTACAATTACTTCAAATTCATAACTCTGTACCTTATCTCCAACCTGACCGATTAACTCTAACTGATAGGTATCTGTTTCCATCTCCTCAGTAGTTGTCAAAATACATTCTAAAGTATAGTTCGGTACTATATCCAGATCGCTATTAACAAACTGACAGGTCATACCTACAGCAACACCCTTGATAGTAAAGTCAATCGCATCACTAAATCCAGTTATCGCAAAGCTTACCTTCAATTCCTCACCACGATTGATAAGTAGTTTACGTGGATACAGACTAACAGAATACTTTTTCTCTTTAACCAATAACTCTACTGGATCACTACTTAAACCACCAGTTTCTACTGTTAGATATCCACTCTTTGCATCTTCTGAGATCACAAACTCAATCCGGTTATAGCTCCAGCTTAATACCTCTAACTTTTCACCATTCAAATAGAGGTCACCATTATTTCCAAAACCCTGACCATAAACAATCATTGTTTCAG
Organism: Halanaerobiales bacterium; assembly: GCA_030627905.1. Lineage (GTDB taxonomy): Bacteria > Bacillota > Halanaerobiia > DY22613 > DY22613 > JAGMES01. The sequence goes on along the minus strand of DAOVRZ010000149.1, from coordinate 8,265 downwards.
TAGTCAGACCAAATGGCGTATTAAATGTTTCAATCTGTGGTTTAACATCACCAACAAAACATAGTAGGTAAGTACCAGGTTGTACGATAATTCCTGCTGGGATTTCCTCAGCTTGAACAGGAATCTCATCTTCAAACTCATTGATTCCTTCTAAGATTCCACAAATCATTTCCACATAAAACAATGCTATTTTTAATATCATAACAAAGAAATTTAACTTAAAAACAAACCCCACTATTTTCTATAGAAAATTTAGTGGGGTTTGTCATCAATCTGACATGCTTAAAGCCGATTTTATAAATCTAATTGATTCTCAAATTCAGGATATTCTATAATTTGCTGTTCAGTTTCATTCCAAATCCAAAATTGATTTTTCAACTCTTCTTCTGAAAACTTATGTGTTACAATCACCAAACTATCATTTTGATCTCTAGTAAAATCAATTGGTACTTTTATTGTCCACATTAAAGATCTTCTATTTTCATCGATTGGAGATAGTAATTTACACCCATCAGACGTAAACGTAAATATATAGTAATAACATTTTTGAATAACTTCTGTCTCATCAGAAAAACCAATTAAAAAATTATCATCTATTCCATCTTTATTTACATCAATATGTGGATCCATTCTTTTAAAATAAGTTACCTGTTTATACTTTTCACTTAAATTATACCATTCATGAACAATATACTCTTTCTTCTCACTATCAAACTCTTGATATAAAACTATCTGTCCTATACTTGTTACTGCATAGTATTTATAGCTAACTCCTATAGTTTCTACTCTGAAGATTTCTATATCTTTATATTTATTACGAAGATATTTTGTAATCAGTGGATATTTCTCATCTATAGTTTTTTTCTTAGATGGTGCATTTTTTAAAGTTCCAGTATAAAAATCTTCTCTTTCTAAAACAAGTTTATCATTCTTAAAAGTATAGAAGCGCATGTATGTTCCTTCTGATACTTTACTTGTAACAATAAATTCATCATCATAATCTCTATCATAATCTAAAATTTCAAATCTCTTTGCAGATGTAAGTTTGTTATCTTTAATATCCTTTGGATAAATCATATATGAATTTTCTCTATTCCAAATAAATATCCATGCCTGATATTTTTTTTGACCATCTTTACCTTTACTTTGAGTAAATACTACAAACTCTCGATTACCTTTATGATTTAGATCTGTAGAACAAAAATAATAAATAAATCCAGGAAATTTAATGCTTTCCCATATTTTTTTTACTCCACCTTTGTATTTTTCAAAAATAAAGATTTTACTAAACTGTTCTTCACCCTCTTGAGGATAAGGAGTAGTAGTATCTACAAAAGCATATTTTTCATAATCACCAAAGGTTCCTTCTTCATCAAAATCAGAAATCTCATTCCAACTATAATATCCCTCATATTCCTTCCATATAAAATTTTCTATCTCTTTTTCATAAAAGTTAACATCAGTAAAATACTCTTTTCCATTAACTACAAATGACAAACTAAGAAACATTCCAAAAATTAAAAATATTATCAAAAGCGTTTTTATTCTTTTCATTAATCGATTCCTACCTTTCTTAAATAATTTAACTCTTTTTCACGAACTTCACCTGGGTACGATGCTCCACCATTATATTTCTCTAGAATTTTATTCCACACTTGAATCCATTTCTCTGGATGTAAATTCCTCAAATTAAATAACGGCCTTATTTTATAAGCATTTAAACCCAATAACATTTTTTCTGTAACTAAAAAACGTATACCGTACTCCAATGCTACCTCTGGATTATCAATTAATCTAGATAAATCATCACCGTTTTCTCTATAATATCCTGCTATATATGCTGATGATACTAAAACTTGCAAATGTCCATAACTTGCTGCAAGATACTCTTGTCTTATAAAAGGTTTAATGATTTGTTCTTCATACTTCCTCATTGACATCTCTGGATCATAATAACCATGTTCTATTATGTTATATCCATCTTTTGTAATGAGATCAACCCATTTTAGTGTTTCTTCTGCTCCATATTTAATTAAATACTCTAAAACTTTTTTTGCCATTAAATTCTCACTATTAATATCTAACAAATTCTTTTCGCTTAATCTTTCCAGAATAGTATCAAAGTCATTTTTCAAATCAATTATATATTCGGCATTGCTTTGTTGTTCCCATATCTCTGGTGAATAACTACTACTCTTTGAATTTGGATTCAAAGATATTTCAACCGAATCATTTAATTTGTATGTTTTTCCAATATTGTTCCATACATAATCAATCCGTGTGGGATCATATAATTCCTTAATTTTGGATGTCATTTGATTGTAATAATTACTATACCATGAATCAGCCATATCAGCTCCAAAATCAACAAATATTTCTAAATATATCTCTACATATAATCTTTCTTCTCCAGTAACTTCTTTCCGATTTAAACCTTCATTAAATATTTTAATAAATTTATTTTTCATGTTTAAAACTGTTGGATCAACAAATTCAGTTGGCCATGTATCAGGACTATGATCTTCTGACTCAGCATTTGGATTATACACATTGCCAATATTGTTCCATATATACTCAAACTTAGTAGGATCATCTATATCATTCATACCTCCTTCATACCAATAATGAACTATTTCATAGCCGTAATTTAGTAATATTTCTAAATATTTTTTTACTTTTTTAATCCTTTCTTCTTTTATTAATATCTGATTATTTAATATTTGTTCTACCCTATATTTAGAACTTCTAAGTATTGTATCATTAGGAGGATAATCCGGATCAGGATATGCTCTCCACAAAGAAGGTGGATACAATTTTTTATCTGAATATGGATTAAGTACTACTATCCATTTTTTATTATTATCTTCGTCAAATAACTTATTAGCCAAGTCACTACATATAATTTTATTAAAATTAGCGTTTTTGCCAATTCTTTTCCAAAAATAATCAAAAACTGTTTCCAGTTTTGGATTTACTATTTTCTGACCATTTTCAATCACCTCCGCTTTAATAACATAATCCGAATAATGTTCAGCTAGTTTTTCCATTGCATAACCTTCTAAATAATGTCGAGAACCAAAATATATTGAATCATAAAATGGTTCATAACGATACAAATTTTTACCTCCAGAACTTTCCTGCAAAATCTGAGCTGCAAGCAATTGAAATGGAATTATTGCTGAAGATGTATATTTTGCAACTGTATAATATTCTTTTCCATTATCATTATGATAATAAACTCTTGACCAATTAACCCCTGTTTGAACTAATTTAATTTTGTCTACAACTGTTTGAAACCAGGGATCTATTTTACTAGCTTTATAAGTTGCAACAAAGTTATTCCATTTTAATTCAGGCTTAAATGCCTTTACTATAATATCTCTTTCAATCCGCAAAACATCTTTCCCATTTATAGTTGAATATCCTTTTATTGTTCCAACTTTTATATCACTATCTGTTAACCATTTTACCATTAACCTATACTGATCTTTTGAATCCTTAAATGCTATAATTTCATTAAACTCACCTTTATAGTTTTCATCATTAATAATCTCTCTCAATATCTTTAAATCCAATTCATCCTTTGCAATGTAAGTTATATTCTCTATAGGTGTCAATTCCCATTTATCTAAATTGTTAATACTACTTTTTATATCTTCTATATTACCGGATTCATTTATATAATCTTTTGTAACTAGTAACGGTAATGTTTCCATATCCAAAATTTTTTCTTCTTTTGATCTTTCTATGGTAGAATCAACCCCAAAATCATGCATTTCAGAAAAATACGTTAACTGAGTTGGATCAAATATTAACTCTTCATTTGTTACTTTTGAATCAATTTCTTTATAATCACAATCAATCGCATATGAAACATTACCACCAACTGATTTCACCCACAATTGATACTTCTGTTCAAAATCCGGGATGACTTTTAATGTTATCGTCTTTTGAGAATCAGCTTCTATTTCAATCGACTCGGACTTTCCATCTATTCCTGCTGTTACAGTTGCATAATTTGTCAAAGAACTGTTCTTCAAAACAATATCAATAGTCTTTTCATATGTATCTTCAAATTGAAGATCATAAATAAACATATTCCCACTTTCAAGAGTATTTGTCACTACATAATCGTCTATTACCTTTAAATCATATTCACCATAATTTTGATTCTCTATTCCCAGAGCATAATAAGCTGGTCTTTGGCTACTAATTCCTAGATTATAAGATCCTCTCAATTCATCTACTACCAACACTGCAGTACTATTTGCATCTAATACATCCGCTTTTTTTATTACATTTCCATTCATATCAGTCAAAACAATCTCTAAAACTGGATAGCCTTGATCTCTTACAACCTTATCCCATACTACCCAGATAAATTTCTCACCATTTAAAGTAATTCGATATTGATCTGTTTGACCACTCTGTATAGTTCGATTCAAAAAGTTCGTGTTTAAATCTACTGGTGATAAACCACTTGTCATTAACTCTCCAGAATTTAAACCTTTATTATCTAATTTCCATAGAATTAGAGTATACTCTCCACCTAACAATTTCGAGCTTATTTCTGATAAATCTATTTCTTCATCTTTAAAAGTAAAAACATGGTCATCTCTTCTACTTCTATCCTTATCAAATATCTTTACTTTTACAGTTGATAAGCCTTTCGTCAAATTTTTAAATCTAATCCAACTTTCTTGTGAAGTGTTAGAATTATCTTTTACTACTTTAATATTAAACCATCCAATGTTTTCAATCAAATTTGAACTTTTACCTTCCACTAATTCGCCAGGCTTGATCACCCGCAAAGTATATTCAGCATCTCCTTTATATGCCATAACTTCCGCTTTGAAATCTCTATAATTTTTATCACCCAAATCAGAAATATTCACATAAGAAAATTTAGAATTTGATGATTCATAAACTTTAATCTCTTCTCCATCCATATTAAAAACTCTTAACTTAATTTCAGAATCTACAAATTCACTGGCTGATTTCCATTTTAATATTACACTAAATGTTCCTTTTTCTTCTACTCTTATAAAAAATGTCTGGATATCTTGCTTTTCATTATCTGAATTAGCTGATAAGCTTCCGCTTATTGTTCCTTCAATATATGTTCTACCCACATTAACAAAAGTCAATAATCCTATTCCCAAAATCATAATAAACAATATGATACCTATAATTATTTTTTTCTTTTTATTCACACTTTTTCCTCCTTTGATATGGAGTTTTTTTATTAAATCCAATCTGTGCTACCACTCTGATAGCACAGATTGGATTGTTCAAGTTATTTCTTCTACTTCTTCCCTTTCTCCTTAGATTTTTCATCTTGAACTACAATCTTTACCTCCACACTTTCTCCTCCATCACTAACTCTTACTCTATACCCACCTTTACGTTCTGGAGCCAACACATGCAAAATCTCTCCTGTTCCAACATACTCCCAACCAGTTGCCTCATCATGTTTCCATTCCCATGTAAGAATACCTGAAATTTTAAAGCCCATCTCATCCAGTTTCTCACCACTTAAGATCATTTCTTCACCTTGATAGAATTTGTTCATCTCATTAGGCTCTAAGATATACACTCCAGATTGATCTACAATTCTTAGATAGAAAGTGCTTACACTTTGAATACCGTCTGAATTCGTTACTGTAAAAGTAAATTCCATCAGATATGGTTCCTCTCTAAACTGAACTGGCAATATACCTCTACCTCCATTTGTAATCACAGTCTTAACATCATCGACCGCATAACTCCACTCCAGATCAGTTCCTTCAATCATACGTTCAGAATAATTGTAACCGTATCCTTGGAAATCGAAATACCACTGACCATCACGTTTAACAGGAACAATTTCTTCTATACAAGCAAATGGCAGGCTTTCACTTTCATCATACTTGATAAAAACAAGTGGCGCATGATCGCTTTGTAGCAATTCATATCCTGGAATCCTTACTTCAGAATTACCACTTACCTGTTTTACAAAGACATTCACACCTTCACTGAAATGTTTCTTGTCTGCTAACCTATAGTTTTCTACTAATTGATAGCCTGGTATTGAAGTAATTCCTTTATCTACCATCAGATATACCTGTAAACTAATCAAGGATTTAAACTCCAGATAATATTCATTGCTTCCTACTTTATTAGCATGTCTATTTGCTCTAATATATCTTGCATCAGTTAGATATTCAGGTAAGTATTCGAATCTGTAGTCATCATCAAGATAGATTAATTCATCAATTTCTACTTTTCGATCAATCTCCCATGGTTGTTCATTGGTTAGAGCATTATGGAAAGTAGCGAATTCAATATTTTCAATGAAATTAATCTCATCTAGACTCTTGACATAACAACTAACTTCTTTCGCTTCTTCAAAATTACTAGCTTTATCTTCAGCGTAATAGGTTACTGTATGTTCTCCAGACGTTGTTGCAAATACATCTCCTTGAGTTATAAACATTTCACCATCATCAATTCGATAATGTATCGTTTCAACTCCCGAATAATTATCTGTTACTGTCAATCGGATATTAGCAGCAAGTCCATTCACAAGTGGTTTTACTCTTTCAACAATAGTTAGTGGTGCTGTAGTATCAACCAAAAAACTATGATTCATAATCTCTGTTTCGTTACCTGCTTTATCTACACCATAATAACTTACTTCATGTATTCCATCACCATTTACTCTAATACCATCAACATACACCTGATACTCTTGATCAGCGATTTGATAGTAAAGTTTATCCACTCCTGATACATTATCCGTGGCAGTAAGTTCATGTTTTACTGGTGCAGTCTTATAGTAACCGTTATTACCATCAATCTGTGCAGGGGTAAAAGTTAATTCAGGCACTGTATGATCAATCTTCACATCATGTTTCATAACATCTGTCTTATTTCCAGCTATATCCACAGCATAATACTCAACAACATGATCTGCTTCTCCTTCTACAACTATTTCATTTTCATATGCCTGATAATCTCCTCCATCAATCCGATAGTAAAGCTGATCTATTCCTGATACATTATCTATTACTGATAACCATACATTTACTGAATCTTTGATATAGTATCCGTTCAATCCATCAATCTCATCTGCAGTAAGAGTAATTTCAAGCGCAGTTGTGTCAATCTTCAATTCATGAGTAATTTCCTGAGACGGATTTCCAGCCTGATCTACACCATAAAATTCGATTCTGTGACTGCCCTCTCCGTGAATAGCTACTACACCCATATACCTTTGATATCCCTGACCATCAATCTGATAATAAATCTCTTCTAGACCTGAAAAATTATCTTCACCACTCATAGTAAAAAGAACTGGCTCATGAATATGGTATCCATTCAAACCATCTATCTCTTCTGGTTTTAGCTGAATTATCGGTGCTGTAGTATCAATCAATATCTCACTACTCATAACTTTTGTCCAATTACCTGCAACATCTTTACCATAATACTCAATCACATGTCTTCCATCACCTGCGACAATAAATGGTTCTGTATAATTTTCTTCCTCTCCACCATCTACTTTGTAATAAAGACTATCTACACCAGATACTACATCAGTTGCTTCCATACTCACATTCACAGATGATTTGAGGTAGTATCCGTTATTGCCATCCACTGGATCTGTAATTAATCTGATAACTGGAGGATTGGAATCAATTTTAAATGATTCTCTCTTCACTTCTTCCAATTTGTATTCTTCATCCATGGAATAATAACTGATCTGATGTTCTCCGTCAGTAAGTACAATTGATTTCTCAAATGGCTCAAAATTGCCACCATCTATAGAATAGTAGGTTACCATACCTTCATTATCACGATCTGTTGCTTCAAGATAGACATTTACATCCTCATTAAAATATCCATTTTCTCCTGTAGGTGCTTCTGGTTTAGTGAAGATATTAGTCTCTGGTGCATAGACATTTGTCTCACCATCAAATTTATAGAGTTTCCTATCTGCCACAGCATATAGATGGTGATTACTTAAGATAATTGATTGACCGTCAACAGCTTTATAGCTCCAGACCTTACTTAAGTCAGATAACTTATAGGCGCCGATCTCCTCATCACCAACTGTGTAAAGTCGATTTCCAGCAACAATCTCCCTGTTGAAACTTCCCTTTATACTGGCAGTTGGCTTGCCAAAGAATCCAAACAGTGCAATCTCTCTACCATCACCTACAACCAAACCTTCTTTATAAGGTACTAAAAACTCAATCTGTCTACCAAAGTCTAGAAGGAATT
>DAOVRZ010000096.1:0-23188 GCA_030627905.1 Halanaerobiales bacterium | reverse complement strand
TATCTTGCGGTATTCCTGGATTTTCAATATCAATCACTAAAATTCGCCAACCCTTTTCTGACGGAAACGAATTTTTATTTTCACATTTATCTATTGATACTACATCTAAATGTATGCTATCATATTTTTCCCATATTGGTTCAATCACTTCCCAATGACTTGTCTCTAAAAAAGATAACATTACTGGGAAAAATCCATCTTCTACGTTCTGTTCATTATATTCTTTTATAGCATCAAGATAGGGTCTTTTAAAATCATATTTATCAAAATTTTCTATTCCTTCTGAACTTATTATTCTAAAACTACCAATTCCACTTTTAAAATCATATTCTGTTACCCCAATATCTTCAGGTACTTTTATTAACATCCTTGGTTCTGTCTCATTTGTATAATAAACTCCCTCTTCGTCTTTATAATATGGAAACTTTATTTCAGACGGATTATTTGGTTTTGCTGTATCATATATAAAAGATTTTGTAGCATCAGATGGCGTTATAGAAATTGAATCAAGATCCTTTATAAAAACTTCTTCATAATAGGTTATCCCAGAAGTTACGTTCACCGTTCCAGGTATTATTCCTGATGAGCCATCATCACCATCATCGCCAAAACCCAATATAGTACCACAACTACCGCCAACGCCACCTTTACCACCGCTACCTTTACTTAAATCAAATTTAAATGTACTAAAAAATTCAACTTCCTGTCCTATGATATTAATTTCACCACCATTACCTCCTGTGCCACCTGTACCTCCAGCTCCAGGACCACCCCATACTGAATTATCATCTCCACCTGCACCACCTTTACCACCTATTCCTCCTAAAGAATTAATTAATCCATTTAAATATACTGTTCCATTTACTGCTTTTATTCTAATATTACCACCCTGTCCACCCGTACCACCTTTTCCGCCCTTTCCTCCATCTACACCCCAGTTCCACCCTCCATCACTGCCTCCACCTTTTCCGCCTACACCACCAGTACCTCCTAAATTCAACACTGTTCCATTTATATAAATATCTTTTTTTTCAGTAATTATATTTAATTCTGATCTTCCCCCTGAGCCCCCTTGATTACCATTACAAGTTCTAGCACCATTAGCACCTTTTGACCCCGTCGCACTATATACTTTAATGGCATTGTTAATATATATGTCCCCATTTTTATTTTTTATTGTTAAAGTTAATTTGACATTATTTGTTATAATTGTTCCAAGTATTTTTATATCTCCATCAGTAACTACTATTTCTGTATTACCTTGAATCGTTAATGTTACACCAGAATTAACAATAAAATTTCCAGTAATATTATGTGTGCCTACTGGCAAAGTTTGGTTACGACTTATTATTAACCCATTACTATGATAGTAAGCAGCATAGCTCAATGAACTAACTAAACATAGGTAAATAATTAAAATAATACTTAACATAAAAAACTTTTTCATTCTCCATCCTCCTTTAGTGGTAATCATCCCATTATATATATTTCTATTAATTTTTTAATTCTCCTACATCTTTCTTGCAGGTATTTAAAATATTACGAAGAATATAAATATCAACATGTAAAAAGGAGAGATATTTATGTCAAAAAGATTAGTAATCTTAATATTCTTATTTATTGGTTTGGTTTTATTTAATCAACAGTTTGCATATGCTGTAGATATTCAATTATCTTACACTTTTAGTTTAGAAATATCAGCTATAGAATTGTATCTACCATACAAAATCGCATTATCTCCAGATAATCAAATCATTATCATTGATAAAAAACCTGATATTCACTTCTTTGACCGAAGCGGAGAATATAAAACTAGCTGGACAGAGATATTACCTGAAGAAATAGATAGAAGAGAAGACATAACTATCACTTTTGATCAAGAAGCAAATTATTATCTAACTTTAGAAGATGAAAGGATAGTTTTAAAATATTCAAAAAATCATGACCTTTTAAAGGAATATAAAGACGAAAGTTTTTCCTGGATTCAAACTCTTTTATTAACAGATCAGGGTGATTTCTATCTTGCAGATAATACAAAACTCATGTTAATAAGTCAGGAAGGTGAAATCAAAAAAACTTTTGATGATTTAAATCTCTGGCAACCAGGAAGTCTCAAAAGATGTTCTGATGGTAATATCTATATAGCTGATACTAATAATAAAAGAATACTTATTATCAACCCTGAAGGTCAACTTCTCAACCAACTAACAGAATTCACAAATCCCATTACTATTGATTTTGATAACAAAGACCATCTCTTTGCTTTAGAAACAACACTAGATGATGAACATAATTCATGGATAACGATACTATCAAAAGAAGGCAAACCATTAAAAGTTTTCAACTATAATACCAATCCAGAGATAGAACAATATCCCTGTGATTTTTTAATCCATCAAAATCAGCTTTATTTGCTTGATATGGCTGAAAGAATGGTCAAAGTATATGATATCATCAATGAAAACTAAAAAAATCTCAGTAAAGCATCTATTTCATGTTTTGCTAAGGTTTTTTTGTATAAAAAGGTTTTTCTTGACGAATGTAGAATTTGAAATATTATATACTTAGGAAAAGTAGATAAATAATATTATATTTTAACAAAGGCAGGTGATAAAAATACGGTATTTTGATATTGCATGGTTGTCTAAAGTTGATGGACCGGGAAAAAGAGTTGTTTTATTTTTACAAGGGTGTCATTTAAAGTGTCCTTGGTGTCATTCTCCTCATTCCTGGGAATTCCAATCACCAATTTTATTTAACGAAACAAGGTGTATAAGTTGTTATAAATGCGTAGAAATTTGTGACAACAACGCCCACATTATTGCAGATGGAGTTCATAAGATACAACGAAGTAATTGTATAAAATGTGGTAAATGCATTGAAGCATGTCCTGCTTCAAGAATCGGTCTTAATTCAGGTGCATTATCTCTTCCTACACAGGACGAAGATGCTTCGACTGTTTTTAAGCTTTTACTTCCTCAGTTAGAAGTAGTTAAAGATTGTGGTGGGATTACCTTAAGTGGTGGAGAAGCATTACTTCAAAAAGAAGAAGTTCTTAAAATTCTTAGAGATTGCAAATCTCATGGAATACATACTGCTATTGAATCATCACTTACTTTACCAACAGAGGTTTATTCTTATGTAAGTAATTTTGTAGACTGTTGGCTTATCGGCATACGAGATATTTCTTTTCAGGATAGTGATAAAAACACAGATGAATTGATGCTAAAAAATATCAAATATATATCATCACTAGACAAAGAAGTAATTGTACGCTTTCCTGTTATAAAAGGTTCTACCGAATCTAAAAACCAACTTGAAAGATTGGTCAGCTTTATGAATATAGGGAAATTTAAAAAGATTGAGATTTTACCCTGTAATCAAGATATGGAGCATTATTATAAACTATGTGGAATAGAACCTTTATTACAAGTAGAGCAAATTACCCCGAGTAATACTGAAATTAAAAGTATTGCTGATTTTTTCAGAATGAATGGATTTAATGTTAAAGTTATAAACTAAAATACTAAGGAGGCTCTTTATGAACATTTCAACATTTGAAAGTACTAACAGAGTAAAAAAATTAAAAGAAGCTTTATATACTCAGGGTAAAAAGGATAGAAGTTCTGAGTGGTTTAGTAGATCAGATTTTGATAACATTGCAAAATTGCACTCAGATAAAACTGTTATTATCAGAAGAGCATATGCTATAAAAGAAATGCTCAGTAAAATGACTGACAAAACCGTATCAGAAAGAACACTTACATACAATATCAATGATGATGAACTTATAGTTGGCGTTTTACCTATGGGTTCTAATGGTCTTGGAAAAGTATTTCCACTTTACTTAACTGAAGATGAACAAAGAATGGGTTCAATCACAAATAGAGACGAATTTTCACTTTTAGGACATAATACTGTTAATTATGATACATTATTGGATAAAGGATTAAATGGACTAATCAAAGAAGCGAAAGAAAAAATAGACCACTTATCTAATCAGTCAGACAGCGAGATTGAAGATGACGAAAGACAAAATAAAATAGATTTCTATCATTCAGTAATAATTAGTTTAAAAGCTGTTCGAGATTATGCAAACAAATTTGCAGATTTAGCAGGCGAAAAGGCAAAAGAACTTGATAAACCTGAAGATAAAAAAAGAAGAGATAAACTTCTAGAAATTGAGCGAATTTGTAGGAAAGTACCTATGAATAAACCTGAAAGCTTCCATGAAGCACTGCAAAGCATTTACACTTTCCATGTTGCCCTTCATGCAAGTATGAATTACATATCTTTAGGTCGTCTTGATCAGGTTTTGGTTAACTATTTAGATAAAAACAGAATTAATGATGAAAACTATATTAATGAGTGTATTGAGTTATTTGAATGTTTTATTATAAAAGCTGCATGGCGTTTAAATCTGACTACTGAATATCTAGTTGAGCAGGACCATATAGATCACTATGCATCACTTGGTATTCACCCATATTATCTTGATCAAAGAGCAGGAGTAAATAACTTCCTTCAAAACATCATAGTTGGTGGAAAGAATCCTGATGGTGAAGATGCTACAAATATGATGACATACATGATTTTAAAAGCTTTTGAAAATGTAAATCTTTCTACACCTGGAATATATGTTAGAATACACAATGATTCTCCTGAAGATCTAAAAAAAGCTGTAGCCAGAATGTTATCTAAAACTAAAAACCTGCCCGGAATTTTAAATGATGATGTTTTGATTCCTGCTTTATACAATAGTCTACTTGAATTAAATAATATTTCCGAAACCTCTAACCTTGAAGAAAAGAACGCTGAATATCAAAGAATTGCTAATGATTATTGTGTAGACGGATGTTGGGAACCTATATTCAATGGTATATCTGACTGGACTTTCGGTATGATAAATGGAATGCAAATTTTACAATGTGCATTAAATAGAGGAGCTACATTAGATACTAACCCTGGAATGCTCCGTGGTGATAAATTAAGTTTTATCTCAGATGAAGTAACAGGTTATAATGATTTTAAAGAAATATTCAAAAAACATATGCAATTTTTTGTAGATCAATCAGCCTTTGGTTTATACGAATATTACATGTTGGACGAATTTGTAAATCCTTCTCCATTATTTTCTGCTGTTTTAGGCACCTGTATGGAAAGAGGTCGTGACAAATCATGGGGCGGAACAAAATATAACATAGCTGGAACTATCCTTATAGGAGTTCCTGACATGATTAATACTATTGCTGCAATAAAGAAGTGGGTATTTGACAAAAAAGACGATAAAGACGGCTATACTCTCGAAGAAGTTTTAAATGCAATGAGAAGTGATTTTAAAGCACCTTCTGTTGACGAATTTGCACTACAGAATAAATATGATAAAATGAAGGCTGATTTTAGATTAAATTCACCTAAATTTGGTAGCAATGACCCTGAGACCAGTGAAATCGGAAACTTTATTATTGAAACTTTAAAAAATGCTGTGATGACTTCTAAAAAACTAGCCGATAGAGTATTTTTGAAATCTCCAGAGGATTTACCACAAAAAGAGGCTATTGAAATTTTAAGATTAAGAAGAATAGCAGGTTATTATGGTGATTCTCTCCAAAAGAAATTCGGAAAAGATTTTAACATGATATTTACTGCTGGATGTGGAACATTTGAGCAATACCCACTACAGGGTTTAGGAATTGTTGCTTCTTCTGATAGAAACTCTGGCGATCCTTTAACTGCTAATTTCTCACCTACACCAGGTACTATCACTCATTCAATAGGACATATATTTGAATCATTAAAAAGTCTTGCGATGAATAGACTAGCTGCTGGGGCTATCACTGATTTATGTATTGATGAATCTTTAAACGATGAAGATTACATTTTGGGAATTTTAAATAAGTTTATCACTAGTATGGGTAATATGATGACTCTTGCTATTGGAAATAGAGAAGAGTACCAAACAATTTATGAATTGTCAGTTGCTGCAAGTAAAATAACTGATAAAAAAGCTGCTTATGAAAAATTGGAAAAGTATAAAGATATTAATGTTCGAGTTGGTGGCTGGCAAGCACCGTTTATCTCAATGAGCCTGGCTCAACAAGAGAATTATATCAATAGAGTCTTAACAAAATAACAAAAAAAGTACAGAGCGTATCTCAACGCTCTGTACTTTTTTGCAAATTCACTATACATTCAAATCTCTCTTTTTATAAAACACATAGGTACCAGCTAATGATGCTGAAATAATCAAAACTGACAAAAATATAAAACCAAAATTAAGTCCTTGACCAAACATTACAGATTCAGCCTCAAAATATTTAAAAGGAGTAATGTACTTTAAGCTTTCAAGCTTCTCATTCATGTTTATTATCATAGATAGCATAAAAGTTACAAGTATTACCCCAGTAGCAGTGGCGGTAGAAACCTTAGGATTTTTAATTACTGCAGCTAATACTGAACCTATGCACATAAATATAACCTGTACTATAAACATACCCACCATCGTTATTAATATATCTCCCAATATTGCATCACCCTTATTAAAATAATCAACTATAAAGAATGATGAAATTAATGTAACTATATTTAAAATAAAAATATTTGTAAGAGCTGCTAATAGCTTTGAAGTTATAACCTTATTTCTGGAAACAGGTTTTACAAGTAAAAATTCTGTAGTTTTATCCCTTTCTTCCTTTGCTATAATATTTGATCCCAGCATTACAGCATGAACAGTTGCCATTACTATAAGATATAAAAATAGAACTCCATAAAACCCAATAGCCTTTGACATATCAAAACTACTCAAACCCATCATATTTAGTAATGATTTTGGAAGTAAATCTAGCATATCATTTACAGACCCACTTGCGTTTTCGAAAGCTGCAAATTTACCCATACCCCCACCAATCATTGCTATCATGCCAATACACCATATAATAAGTGATTTTCTATTGGCTTTCATTTCTCTAGTAAATATATTCATCAACCAAACCTCCTTTATTTTAAACTTAATCAACTAAACAGAATGAATATCCTTTTTAGAATAGATAACATAACTAGCTATAATAGAAACTATTATAAACACTAAGGATATAATGATATACCGCATCTCATAAGCACTATTTGCTACAATATAAGCAGGGTCAAAGTATTTAAAAGGAGTTATATATTTAATTACAGCCTCATTAGACTTTGTACTCAAAAAACTAATAAAATAAAACAAGAAAACTGTACCAAGAGAAATAGGTAACACTGATTTAATTTTGGGTAACATCACTGAAATAATAAACCCTAGGGACATAAAAATCAATTGCACAAATAGCAATGTTATAGAAATCATAAAGAATATTTTAAAACTATAGTCATCATTCTTTACAATTGAAGCAACAATATTTGCAACTACTATATAAACTACATTAGTGATTACTAAAGATGCAACAACAGCCAGTATCTTAGAAGTTAAAACTTGTGCTCGTGTAACAGGTTTTGTTAAAAGAAAATCTGCTGTCTTTTCACGTACTTCTTTTGACAAAATGGAAACCCCAAAATTCATCGCTTGAATTGCTCCAATTAAAATTACAAATGAAATGGGAAATGAATAATAACCCAAAATACTACCAAAACTATCTAAGGAAATCCCCATACCATTTCTTATAACCTCAGGAAATCCTTCAAGTAAACCTTTTATTTGATCAACATCCTTTGAAAAGGCAGGGAATAATGAAAAATATATCATGGCCATCACAACTAAAGATATGGTCCATACAATAGTTGATTTTCTATATGCTTTTAGTTCATGTAGGAATATATTCATTTTCTATTCCTCCTCTGTTGAATAATAATGCATGAAAATTTCTTCAAGAGTGGGTTCTTCTATCCATATATTGGATATTTCAATAGTTGAAAACTTTTTCATAATATTATTAAGATTTCCTTTAAACATAAATTTAATTGTATTATCTTTTACTTCTAAGTTATTAACGCCATCAATATTGAAGTATTTCTCATCAGGTTTTGACGGCATTTCAATCTTGAATTTCTTATAATTATCTTCTTTTAGTGTACTAATCTTTTCAACTTTTACTATTTTACCTTCTTTAATAATAGCAACACGATCACATAATCTTTGAACTTCACTTAAAATATGTGAAGAAAATAAAATTGTTGCACCTTTCTTATTTTCTTCTTCTAATAAATCAAAGAATTTTTGTTGCATAAGAGGATCAAGTCCACTTGTAGGTTCATCTAATATAATTAATTTTGGTTCATGAAGTAACCCCTGAACTATACCCACCTTTTTCTTGTTTCCAAAAGATAAATCATCAATTTTTTTATTTAAGTCAAGATCCATTACTTTTGCTAATTCCTTAATTCTGTCAGTACAATCTTTTTTATAAAAACTAGCTGAGTATTTTAAAAGATCAATAACCTTCATATTATCATAATAAAATACTTCAGATGGCAAGTAGCCTATTTCTTTTTTAATTTCCGGGCCAAATTCTACAATATCTTTCCCAAATATTTTAGCACTGCCACTAGTTGGATAAATCAGTGAGAGCAATGTTCTAATAGTAGTGGATTTCCCTGCACCATTTGGACCAATAAACCCAAATATCTCACCTTGTTGAACATTGAAGCTAACATCCTCAATACCCCTTGACTTACCATAATACTTAGTTAATTTGTTAAGTTCAATAACATTCATTTTTTAACCTCCGCTCTATTATTTAGTTTAATTATAACATGAGTTTGAGTAATTTAAAATTCAAAATTTTCACTATATATACTACCCCCTTAAGCGGGTTCCTCTTAAGGGGGTGTTATTAAAATAAACGGTTTCATTTCACCTCCTTAACTAAAACAACATTAAAAATATAAAAACCTATACCGTTTATTGCACTCAGAAATGTTACAACACCAAGTAAAATTAGTTTATCATAAATAGTAATTTTCCCTTGCATTGAAGGTTCACCACCAGGACAAAGTGTCAATAAAAAGCCAAGAATTATACCACCGATTAACCATTTCAATAAATTTCTTCTGAATAAATATTTTTCGCCAGAAATCATACGGGGTATAAAAGATGCACAATAAATATACAAAAAGAAAGCAAGTACACTCAATGCAAGAACGACGATAATAAAACCTGGAGGTGGTGGAGTGTCTGCTATATATAACATAATAGCTAACCAACCTATAAAAAACACAGTAGCATTAATGGATACTATTTTTTTTACCCGAGCATTTGAGTTAACTTTACTTAAAATTTCTTCAAAATATTTTTTAATCATAATTATTTACTTCCTCCAATGTTGGTAAGACAGAAATTGCACCCATTTTTGTACAGGTAACAGCCCCTACTTTATTTGCAAAGAAAACAATATCTTTTAAACAAATAAAATCTTGAAGTACATCTTTTGGATTATCCATAAGTGAAAGTTTATATAAAAACGCCCCAACAAAAGCATCACCTGCTCCTGTAGAATCAATACTTTTTATTTTGATGCTTCCGACTATACCTTTATCAATAGTATTTGATACATATGTTCCTTCCTTACCTAAAGTTACTGCTGCAGATTGAACTCCCATTTGGTGCAAGATATCTACACCTTTTTCAATATCCTTTTCACCAGTAATAATAAAAAGTTCTTCATCACTTACTTTTATAAAGTCAGATAATTTCAAGCATTCTTTTACTCTTTTAATAAATTCCTGCTCTCTTCCTTTCCAAAGGTCTAACCTATAATTTGGATCAAAGGATATAAATTTACCTACTTCACTACAATAGTTCATAGCCTGCATATACGTATCCATTAATTCCCCACCTAAGAGTGCCGTTGCTGATCCAAAATGTACTATAGAAGCATCATTTATTTTTTTATCATCTAAGTCATCATACTGAAAATTCTCATCAGCACCTCTGTTAAATATGAAATCTCTTTCACCATTATCCTTTAATGAGACAAAGGCCAATGTAGTATTCTTTTCTTTATCAAAAACAAGCATAGATGTGTCCACACCAGCATTTTTTAATGTTTTTTCTAAAAATCTACCAAAGGCATCTAATCCTACCTTACCTGCAAAATATGAGTTTCCTCCAAGCTTAGATATGACCGCTGTAACATTTGCAGGAGCCCCTCCTGCCTTCTTAATGTAATTTTCTCCATACACCAAATCCTGATTTATATCTGTGCAAATAAAATCAATTAACAATTCACCAATGCAAACTATACTCTTCATAAGATCACCCCCTACGCATAAAGTAAAAGCTCCTTAATGGAGCTTAATTAGAATTTTAGCTTATCAGCAACACTTTCAGGAAGAAACATATTAACAAATATTCCTGTTCCTAGTTCAAAGCCTGCTTGTATAGACAATCTTGGTGTTATGTGAATATGTGTATTATAATTTTTATTCTTACCATCATTGCCATTAGGCATCGAATGTAAGAACATGTTAAAAGGAAATTCCCCTAAAACGTTCTTCATTCTACCAAAAAGTTCGTGAAATATATCAGCTAATTCATCTATTTCTTTTTCCTTAATACTCTTAAAACTAAAGTTATTTTTAAATATAATCTCAATTTCAAAGTTATATTTTGATGCAAAAGGAGCTATAACTAAATAATTGACACCATTATGGATAACCCTTTGATCTTTCTTTAACTCTTCTTCAATTATAAATTTATGTATATTTTGATTATTTTCCTCATAGAACATATTAGCATTATCTAGTTCAATCTGAATATCCTCAGGTATAATTGGCATTGAAATAATCTGAGCATGCGTGTGAGAAAGAGAAGCACCAGCTTTTTTGGCAAAATTCTTATACAAACTTACAAATTGCACACTCTCATCATCACAAAGTTCTGTATATCTTTCTTTATACATTATAAAAATATTTATAAATTCCTCTTTATTTAAATTAAAATAATTCTTATTATGCTTATTGCTTTCAATTAAAACCTCATGTCTTCCTAAACATATTTCTTTTTCAAAATACTTTTCATCTGATGTATCAGATTCATTTTCATAAGACAAAATGGGAAATTTGTTAGGAATCGCTCTGACTAACCATTCTCCATCACTTTCTATTCTAAAAGTTTCAGGAGGCGTCATTTCTTCATTTCCACTACACAATGGGCAACTTTTATTATATTCTTCAAGATTAATTGATTCTTCAATTGATTTTAAATCTGATGATCTTTTACTTCTTTCAACAACAATTATTACCCTTCTTCCAGTAAGCAAATCTTTTCTAAGTTCAGGCATTAATTCCCACCTTCAAGATAAATTTTCTTAAGTTCTTCTATTTCAATTCTGTTTTCATCTTTTGGATCTATGAAATAAAGATTTATTATAAGTTTATTATTATTTCTATTTTCTTTTATCTTTTCCTCTATAGCATTAAGATAATTCTTAGCAGTACTGGCCCAAGTGTATTTACTATTAACTCTATATAGTCCTTGTTCTTGGTAAAAATCATAATTATCCAATACTTCTAAGATTCCTTGAGCAATATTCTGAGGATCAGCAGCATCAACCAATACTCCAAATTTTTCAGTGCCTTCCTTTAATACTTCTGAAGGACCCCCATTCTTTGTAACAGCAACCGGTAATCCACAAGCCATTGCTTCAATTGGTGCAAGTCCAAATGGTTCATAAAGAGCAGTTAGTGAAAATACAGATTTTCTTCTGCTAAATTCTCTATAACATGCTGCAAGCTGCTTCTGGCTATTTAAGCTAAACATACTAACTTTACCTTTTAAGTCATACTTATTGATTACATCCATAATACTATCTAGAATCTTCTTTTCTTCAACTTTTACATTAGAGTAATCTATAAATGGATTATCAATCCCTCTAAGAGTAATAACTAAATTCGCTCTTTTCTGTAATTCACTACTCTCAGCATAAGCTTTTACAAGCCCTATATGGTTCTTCTTATGATCTAGTCTGCTTGCTGCGATTACTGCTGGAAGTTCTCTCCTATCCTCATTTAAATCTCTATCAAATACTTCTCTAACCTTATTAATTACAATATCATCTTCCTCATTTTTAGAAATAGTTGAAAACAATTCTGTATTTGCTCCTGGAGGAACAACCCTAAACTTATTGTCATCATTTGTATCCACAGCACCTTTATATGCTCTGTGGCCATACTGTTCCATTCTTTCTTGCAGTGTACTTACAAAGTTAACTGCTGAATTTGCCATACTTATTCTTTCAGCCATTATTCGTTTAGTAAAATGATATCTTTGATCCATCTCTTCAATGTTTAATAGACTTACGTTCAATTTATCCATTTTTTGTGCACCCAGTGAATGACCTGTAAATGAATATGGAATACCTGTTTTTTCTTGCAATATTGCACCAGTTAAACCACCATCTCCATAATGAGTAGTAATAAAATCAGGCATTTCTCCCTCACTTTTATAGAATGAAATGATATTTTCAACATATTCATTAAGGTGCTCCCATAATAATTCTTTATTTAAAAACTTTTTTCCTCCAAAAGGTATTCTTATTATTCTTACGTTTTCTACACCTTCATAGTATTCAATCTGATTTTCAAACCCAGGCCATTCACCATCAATTATTTGTCTTGTAATAATATCAATTTTATGACCTAACTTTGACATGACAATAGCAACTTCCTTAACATATACAAGCTGACCGCCAAAATCAGGATGTTCGGTCCAGCACAAATCATTATTATCAAAATTACCTTGTGGATTTAAAAAGGCGATTTTCATAACTTTACCCCCTATATATTATATAATTTTTCTAACTCTTTATAATTTGGTAATCCAACAACTGCTCCTACTTTTTTAAGCTTAAATGCCGAAGTAGCCAAACCTAATTTAATAGAATGCTCTATTATTTGTCCACTAATAATGCCCATATAAAAACCTGACCAGAAAGCATCTCCTGCTCCTGTTGTATCTTTTACTTCATCAGCAAGAGTATTAAATCTCTTAGTTTCTTTGCCATTTGATACTATTAGACCATTCTCGCCTAATGTCATAATAACAAGTTTAGGTCCAAGTTCTAAAAATTTTTCAAGATACTCTTCTACCGTACCTTCTCCAAATAGATTAAGTGCATCATCATCTGATGGCTTGATAATATCTACTTTTGATAATAGTTTTTTTATATACTCTTTCCCATCATGATTTGGTTCCCAAAGAATTTCTCTATAATTTGGATCAAAACAAACCAGACTACCTTCCTCTTTTGCTATTTCAATAAATTTTTCCACTGTGCTTCTTGAAGGATTATATGAAATTGACCAGGATGAAAGATGTACAATCTTGCTTTTCCTTACCAGTGACTTATTTATGTCATTGATTTCTATCTTTTTATCTGCATCTCTATATGCAATAAATTTAGGTGTTGTCTTACTTCTATTAACTACAACCATTGAAGTATTACTATGTTCATCAAATTGCACACCTTCTGTATTTACACCGTTTTTCTTTAAAGTATCAACTAGAAATTCTCCAAAATCGTCCTTACCAACCTTTGTAACTATTGCAGAATTCCCACCTAATTTTTTGATATTCATAACTATATTGCCTGGTGAACCACCAAAATATCTCTTAAACTGTGAACAGTTTAAGAGATCACTATATTCTGTTGATATCATATCTATCAATATTTCACCAACAGCAGTTACATCAATTTCTTTTATCTCAGAAAATTTAATCTGATCATTAAATTGAAACATATCTTCACCTCAAATATAATTATTTAAAAACGCTAGGAAACTGGTTTCCTAGTTGAGCAAATAAAAACTAAACTTTAGTATGAAAGTATAGTTTTTATTTGGCTACTTTGTCAAATTCTTTTTGTAGTACTTTGTCTAGCAACAAGCTGTATTGGTATAATTATATCTTTAACGTGTTCCTTCCCTTTGATTAGTTCAACTAATGATTCCATCGCTTTCTGTCCTAGCTCATATATGAGCTGTCGAATAGTAGTTATTGATGGAATAAAAATTGAGGACAATGAGATGTCATCAAACCCCATTATAGAAATATCTGTGGGAACATTTAAACCGCTTTCAATAGCACATCTAATTGCTCCAATTGCCATTTAATGAAAGCAGTTTACTCATACCCACATAACCTGCTTTAATCTTAAAATTACCTTCAATAACTAGACTATTATCATAATTTATATCATTATCTAATAGTGCTGTTTTATATCCTTCAAATCTTTTTAACCCAACAGATTTATTATCTAGAGATCCTCTTATCATTCCGATTTTATCATGCTTTAAGTTTATTACTATAAATGAGCAAATTCACAGCCAACTAATTACAAAAAATATAGACATTCATTAACATCCAGTGTAAGATAAAGTTACCACACAAAACCACACCAGTAAGGATGTTATGAATGTCTAATAACTCTATCTTACCAAACAATCAACTTATTCGCAAGTTTTTTGAGGAACATCGTTTTTCTCTATACTACTCTAAACCTGTTGTAAAACATTTGAAAGAATTTTTACTTGTTGCAACTTCAAAAGGGTTTTCAGCAAAAACCGTAGATATTTCCGAACATAGCCTAAATCATCGTACCACTATTGGACATTTTTTGTCCAATAGTGTGTGGGATGAATCATATATCCAAAAGGTATTCGCATTAGTGTAAAGATTTCTCTCAACACATTACTATGACTGATGTTCGCCTCGTGACCGTAAACAGGTCAAAGTACTGGACATATCGCTATGAAAGAACTCTTAACAGTATACCAAATGCGGTAGTAATCTTCTCATTTGACCTTCTGTTAATACTAACATTTGCTCCGCATTCTCATGGATAACATTGTATTTCACTGAATAAGCTATAATACTATTATCTTCACTTCCCATAATAACTGTATGGACTTCATCTACTGTGTTATCTTCCTCTTCTAACTTTACTTGTTGGTAAAACTCAAATTAACCCATCTTAAATCCAAACTTTTTAATCAAAATAAATTATCCCTGTTTAACCTTCTTATCTCAAATAAATTTTTTTCCACCCATTTACGGTTGTTCTTGTTGTTCTTACAACGGAAAACTTCATCGTCATGGCTTTTATCAGCGAAATGTTATCTCTTTTAGCGGTAATATACTATTTATATTGCTCGTAAAATCTGTCCCGTCTGTGATCAGACTTATTCACAAATTCCCGATTTCTTAATCCCTTACTTTCAGTACTCTTATCAGGTTATCTTAACAATTCTTACCCTTATTTTCTTAAAGAAATTATCATATCTACAAATCTTAAATCAACTGCATCAACAAAACACTCTTTTTTATTAAAACAACATTTTACCTTTTTATTTAAAAATAACCTGACTTATCTTAATCACTTTCATAATAAACTACTCTAACTCACTTTTTTACATCACTTTTCTTCAACTTTAATCTCTCTCACTAACTTATCAAAGTCCTCCATTTTTATATCCCACAATCCCTTTTATGGTTTATTTTACCATAAGTCAAAATACTACAATTAAATACTTTGATTTTTAAAAGGAGTGATGTTTATGGATTCAAAACACAGACAAGATATTGCTCTGTTCCATTATTCACTGATCGCACCACTTATTACTAACACTTTTACTCAATTGACAATGAAGATTATTTGGATGAAGTTTGTTCAAAAACTTACGAGATGTCTCATTGTGGAGCTAAAACATTTGCCCCCAAAACTCTTAAAAGTTGGCTGTATGCCGTTTAGTTTTTTTGAACGTGGTAAATTCGATAACGTCCCAACTTTTCCGCAGTGTTTTTAGATAGAAAAACTTTAAAGCACTATAAGCACAATTGATGTAAGAACTACTTACTTGTTTCTTTGATGCAAAGTAATGTAAATAAGCTTTTATATTATGAGTTCTTTATTCTAGTGGAGATTGATTGAAATAAGTAGCAAATTCCTTAACATATCTAACATATGCTTTAACGGTTTTAGGACTATAGTCTCTAAGTTCTAAGCCTACTTTTATTTGATTAAGTAAAAGATTCATGGCATGGACTCCTTTTTATTAGTTTATGGTTATTATACCCAATAACTGCTAATAAAATCCCTGCCGCTATTTTAAATGCCACCGCGAAGCGGTTTAGTTCAATATATCTATAAATGACCAGATTTGAATATAGACACAATAAGAACCAAAATAATTAATCCAGCAAGAATCAAACTCGTTTTTAAAATAATTATGTTCAAAAAATACATCTCTGTTCCAGTATGGGCACTCATACCAGAACCTATAATAATTCCAGCAATAATAATACTAACGGCTAGAAGCATAATGCTAATAGAAACACGGTTAAATATTTTATCCATCCGTTTTATAAGGTTATCGATATCTTTAATCTTAAATGATAGTGCATAATCATCATCTTCCATTTTTTCTAATAGACATAGCATAGACTCAGGGAATTTCCTTACTAAATTACCATAGTCCATAATTCCGTCAACGAGTTCTTCCTTTATTTTTTGTGGTGAAAAAATTTTAAACATTAATTTTGTGGTGATGGGTTCCGCAATTTCCAAAACATTGAGTTCCGGGTCCAATTTTTCAACTAACCCTTCCAATGTAATAAGAGATTTTGCGAGCATTGTAAACTCACTTGGAATGACTATATTATATAAAAACGCAAGATTAAAAATTTCATTAAACACTTCTCCAATTTTTATTTCACTTAAAGGAAATGATAAATATTTATCTCTTAACAGATCAATATCCTTCTCTAGTCTTTTTGTATTAACTCTTCCTGTCATGGCATCTAAACCTATTATACCCTGTATGATTAACTTACTGTTTTTAAATGAAATACCCATTAGCATTTTTAAAAACTGCATTTTTCTTTCTTCACTAAGTTTACCTACCATACCTAAATCCAAAAAAATAATCACATTATCTTCCAAAATCATAATATTACCTGGATGTGGGTCACCATGGAAGAATCCGTCTCTTAAAATCTGATTAAATATTGAAGTGGCTAAGTTTTGTGCAATAACTTTACATTCAAGCCCTGCCTCTTTCAAAACCGAAAGATCTTTTAACGGTATTCCATCGATATATTCCATTGTTAATACACGCTTTGTTGTATGTATCCAACTTATCTCTGGTACCATAACTCCTTTATCCTTTAAAAAATTTTGTCTAAATGTTTCAGCATTTTCAGCTTCGGTTATAAAATTAAGTTCATTTTTTAATGTATTATCGAATTCGTCAACCATCTTACTAAAATTATAAAGTTTACCGTATTTAGTATGGGTATCAATAAAATATGCAAGATCTCGTAAAATTTTCAAATCAAGTTCAATATTTCTCTCTATCCTTGGCCTTTGAACCTTAACTACAACACTTTTGCCAGACAATAGTTTTGCAAGATGAACCTGACCAATAGATGCTGCCGCAAGAGGCTTTTCTGTAAACTCTGAATAGATATTTTGTATTTTATCACCAAGTTCACTTTCTATTACATCTTTAACTTCATCAATTGGGAAAGAAGGTACTGAATCCTGCAACTTTTCTAATTCGTGAATTATATCCTGTGGCAAAAGATCTGGTCTTATACTAATTATTTGACCCAATTTTATAAAAGTCGGTCCTAATTCTTCTAATGATAATCTTAACCTTTCCTCTACTGTAAGTTTAACATAATTATCTTCAACTGTATCTTTAATGGATTTTTTTCTTATATTTAAATATTTTAAAATACCTAATTGATCTATTAAAGTGCCAAAGCCATGCTTTATAAATACCAAAATAATTTGTCGATATCTTCTTATATGTTTATATCGATTAATAGTAATCAAGTTTTATCACAACCTACTCGTATTTTTTAAATATACCATTTTATTATACTTGCTCCCCAAGTTAAACCTGCAGCAAATCCTATGAGTAATAATAAATCTCCTTTTTCTACTTGATTATTTTCACATGCTTCCGATAAGGCAACGGGTATAGACGCAGAAGACATATTGCCATAATTTTCGATATTACAATATATTTTGTCCAAAGATACATTTAACCTTTGTGCCACCGCTTAAAATATCCTCTTATTCGCCTGATGAGGGATAATTAAACTTAAATTTTTCAAAATCAAATCAATTTCTTCGGATTTCTACATTATTTATCATGTTGTATTCAATCCCCTCTCATATAATAGTACTTTCTAAAACATTTTTAAATAAAGTAATATCCTTTCCCACTGTTTATAATGTTTCTTTATACTGTTGTATTAGTTGATTTGTCAAGCCTGACTCTTTTTTCTCAAATATACTTATTCTATCTAAATATTAAGTTTTTTATTCTTGAAGAGACTTCCCAAAAATGACTTTTAGGATAAACTTGAACTTCTAGTCTCTGAGCATAATCTAAAAGCCTTCCTTGGTAAATCAACTTTAACTCCTTACAGTATTGAAAATCTTTAGGAGTCACTAGTTCAGCAGGCTTATCAAATAGCTTAACACCATTTTGTTCTAGTACATCATACACAAACTGAGAACAAAAATATGCTCTTTTTCTTTTAACAGGTCTATTTGCCATTACCCCTAAAAGGCCGATTAAATTATACTTGTAGCTTTCTTTATCTCTTTCAAATAACATAATATTCATCTTAATTTTTTCATATATGTCAGCATCTATTTCAAGTTTATATATTGCACATGTAGTATCTTTATAGTAACCATAAATTCCCGTTTCATTTTCTCTAACAAAACCTGCTACAAAAGGGTTTATAGGATTTTTTCTTCCAAAACTATAGGTTTCCCTTAAATCTTCATTTAATGCTAATGAGGTGTGGTTATAAGGAGCTTTTGTATATAACTTTATAGTTTTAGTGAATAATGTTCCAGTGTTACTTAATAAAATGTATATATCCTTAGTCTTTCTTCCATAGAAAATTGTCATTTTAACTCCCCCTCTTTATATTTGTAGATTTTCGAGAAGTCAAAACTTCAATGATGACTTAGGTTTACTGGTGTTGCCTGTAATGGCTTCACCCCCAATTTTCTCGACAACTTCATATAGCAAAATTTAGCGACTAACGCATTATGCTTAAGCAATACACCGCATAATGCATATATTTTAGCATAATCGTTGTATTTAGACATTGACAAACTTCTGTTCGCCTCAAATCGACTTAGAGGGCCTTTTTACAGCTCTAATTTGATTTAGGAGGCGTTTTTATGTTTGGTAATTGGCAATCACATTCTTCTTATCAAAAATCTTTAGAAAAATATCTTATCTCTAACCTTCCTATTCACCAGAATAGAATTTTGTACTACTCTAATCTAATTCATAAGGTTTGGATTATGGATCTTGATCCACTCAAAGACCTTATTAGCCAGTGCTATCATCCAATTGGAAGACCTGCACATTATCAAGAAAAGATTCTTCGTTCTCTTATTGTCATGACTCATCTAAAAAACATAGCATTGCTGAATTTGTTTCTTTACTTAAATCTGATCAATTTTTTGCTGCTATTTGTGGCTTTTTTGATGATTATACTCCTGGTGTTGAAAACTTTTATGATTTCATTAATAAACTTTGGTCCCAGGATGTTCAGAGTCATCCTTCTAAACCTTTGATTAAACCCCGTAAACCCAAAAAAAGGAATAAACTTCCTCCAAAACACCCTGGCATAGTTAAAAAACTTGTTAATCAAGTTATTTCAGGAAGACGTCTTAAACACCAACCTGAAGCTATCATGCAAAAAATATTTGCTCAAATTGCTGTTATACCTTCTGCTAAATTAGGACTTATGGGCGATCTAAAGAATATTAACCTCGCTGGAGATAGAGCTCCTTTAGAAACTGGTGCTGCTTACTATGGAAAGAAAACCTGTGATTGTCGTAAAAATAAAATTTATAAGTGCAACTGCCCTAAATATTATCCTGATCGTTGGGCTAATTGGGGCTATGACAGTCATCACGACAGATACTTTTATGGTTATACTCTTTATCATATCACTGCTTCAAATAGCCCTAATAATCTACCTATTTATCTTAGACTTGTTCAAGGTTCTAGACATAATAGCAGTACTTCAGTTTTTGCTTTTACTGAAATGCTTGAGTTATATCCTCAATTTAATTTTCAATATGTCACATTGGATTCTGCTCATGATGTTCAGGATATCTATCAGTTGTTTAAACATTTTGATATAAAACCACTTATTGACCTTAATAAACGGAGAACAGGCAAAAGAACCTATCCTGCTCCTGTTATGATTGATAACAATGGAAACCCCATATGCCCCGCTGAAAAGCCCATGGTTTATTGGGGACGTTCACGCTTAAAATGGCGTTGTCCATGCTATAAAGATATTAGTAAATGTCCTTTAGATAAACCATGTTCTCCTTCTCCTTATGGACGTTCAATTTATACTAAGCCCAAATGGGATTTACGCCTTTTTACTACACCGCCTCGTAAATCCAATAAATGGAAAGAACTTTTTAAAGAAAGAACTTCAGTTGAACGTTCTTTGAAACGAACTCTTGTTGATTATAAAGTAGAAAGTGCTAGAGTAATTCTAAAAAACATTGGTTTTTTAGAATTACTCTAACTGCATTCAACCATCATATGGATGCTCAAATTAAGGCTAAAGAGTGTGAAATATTGAACCAGCTAAATACACTCAATCAAGCAGCCTAATTAACTTAGTACAGAGTCTAAAGAAACCCTTTTTAAAAATTCTTTTAGGAAAGGCTAGTTTTCTATTGCCATTTTTCGATCCCAGTCATTCATTAAATGCTTAATTTTCCTATATGAAGTTGTCAAAGAACGATTAGAAGCTGAAACCAAGTTTCTAGTCATTATTATTTAGTTACTTCTCGAATTCCTACTATTTACTGAAAACATATTATATGATAACTATGCCTCTACAAAAATAATATAATTTACGCTTCTCTATCTTTACCAATAAAAGTAACGCATAGCATCCCT
Organism: Halanaerobiales bacterium; assembly: GCA_030627905.1. Lineage (GTDB taxonomy): Bacteria > Bacillota > Halanaerobiia > DY22613 > DY22613 > JAGMES01. The sequence goes on along the minus strand of DAOVRZ010000096.1, from coordinate 2,233 downwards.
GGTCCTGTATGAGTACCTATAATTGGACCAACATAATTAATTACTACATTTTTTACTTTAACTTCACTCATTACTAAACTTTTTAAATACTCTGCATCCTCTAAACAATCTCCATGACTAATAAAAATGGTCTGTTCTTCTGGATTAATAACTCTATCTTTGAATTCTTCTACCAAAGTCCTGATGGACTTTTTTCTTCCCCTCACCTTTTTCACAGCAATAAGTTTTCCATCGTTATCTACGTTTAAAATTGGTTTAACTTCTAATAAAGTACCGAGAACCGCACTTGCAACAGAAATTCTTCCTCCTCTTTTTAAATGCTTCAGACTATCAACAGTAAACCAGTGGTTGACCTTAAGTTTATTATCTTCAATCCAGTTAACTATATCTTCCTTAGATTTTCCTTGTTTTAACATTTCACATGCATAAAAAACTATCAAGCCTTGCCCTAAAGTAGCACTTCTTGAATCTATAACAGTTATATCCACAGACTTGTTTTCTTCTAATATTGCTTTTCTAACCATAATAGCATTATTATTGGTTTCGCTTAGAGCAGAGGAAAAACCTATGTATATTATAGAGTATCCTTCAGAAACATATTTTCTGAAGGATTCTTCAAATTTATAGGGTGTAATCTGTGATGTAGTAAACAACTCCCCTTTACGAAGCTTATCATAGAATTCCTTATAACTTATTGACCCACCAAAGTTGTCTTCATACTCTTTACCTTTTAAATGAAAATAAAATGGAATAACATGTATATTGTTTTCTTTTATGTATTCAGCTGAAAGATCACAATTAGAATCAGTAATAATTAATGGTTTCACTTTAAAATTCCTCCAAAATTCCTTTTGATTATTAAGCAACTGATTAACAGCTAATCTTTTTTTGAAATAGCAACTATATCGGACGTCCGTATTAAATATGTTAGCAAAAAAGAACAGTACTTTTTATATATAAAATCACTATTTAGCGTTCAAACTCTTCTTAAGATTATTTATATCACTTTTCTTTGCAATCTCTTCCTCATTTAAAACTTCAATAATTTGTTCTCTAATAATTTTCTTTATATCCTCTTTTGATACTAAATCCTCTTTTTGGACCATACTCATATCATCTAGTGCCTTAACAACTTCATCTTTAATTATTTTCTTAAATTCTTCTCTTTGTTCTTCACCTTTTTTAACTAAGTCATTAACTACTCCTTGAGCATCTTTTCTTGCAACTTCTCCTTTGTTTACAAGCTCATCTACTACAGTCTCAATTTTTTTTCTTGAGAATGAAAATACTCCAAGTCCAAGATTAATCGATTTTTCTAATAAATTTGACATGTCCATCCCTCCATTAATATTTAATTTTAGTCAAATAATATTTGCATTGAATTTAATGCATCAGGTAAGCTATCTTCTTCACTGTCTAGCATTACCTGTATAGCAATACCAAACATGGCTCCTAAAATCATTCTTGATAAAGATTTTGGAGAATAGCCTTTAAAGCTCTTCATGTTAATATTTGATAGTATATATTTTTCTATCATGCCTGATAAATCTTTAAAGAGATTAGTAAGCAAACCACTAAATGAAGCCGACCACATTGCTAAGCCAGTAAAATCATATAATAATTTAAAAAGTTCAGGGTTACATTTTAACATTTCACGAAAATAATTTATTAAATAAACTACTTTTTCTTTAGGAGTTTCTCCTTCTTTCAAACATTGTTCTATCTCTAATAAATATTTCTGTACCATCATTTTTATGACTTCTGTAAATAACCCTTCTTTATTTTTATAATAGTAATTTAACTGACTTAAAACTACTCCAGCTTCATCTGCAATATCTCTTAAAGACACATTAGCATATCCTCTTGATGATGTACATTTGAATGCTGCTAATAATATTTTTTCAGATTGATTTTGTTTGTCTGCCTCTAAGTTCATAGTATAGCTCCTTTGTTTATTAATTCGGACATCCGTCTTGTACTTATAGAATACTACTTTTAATGTAGAAAGTCAAGCAGTCAACATATATCTCAGCTCTAACGAGTAAAAATTTATCCAATCAATAAAACAGAAAATTTATTTATATCCAAATGTAAGATTTTACCATTTAGATTCTGGAATTTTTTAGAAAAAAGAATACAGCATTTTTTTTGCTTGAGAAATTTTAAATTTTGTCATAGTTTTTACCTTTCATCACCTCCATGGTATCATTACTATATTTATAAACATCTTATT
>DAOVRZ010000025.1:0-52209 GCA_030627905.1 Halanaerobiales bacterium | reverse complement strand
ACCATGGAGGTGATGAAAGGTACGAACTATGACAAAAATTTAAAATTTCTCAAGAAAAAAATGCTGTAGTCTTTTTTCAAAAAAAATCTCAGAACTCAAATGGTAAAATTTAACATTTACACGAAGATAAATTTTCTGTTTTATTGATTGGATAAATTTTTACTCGTTAGAGCTGTTTTACACTAGAACAAAAATTCATTTTACACAATTATCATCTTAAAAAAGAAAAGGATAGAAAATCGAGTAACACCAAATTTATTTCTAGTTACTCATTTTACTATCCTTCTCTTTATTTAAAGTGTTCTATAACTCACTCTCTTACGTTCATCACAGACCATCATTTTAGGTACACCTTGAATTATTGTTTTTAAGTAAACTGGCCCGCCCCATAAATCAGTTATATATTTCAAAGTTTCTGAGGCATATTTCACTTCTATTTCCTTTCCAATATATTCGTGTTCAAGATAAAGTCCCTGATTTTTCTTTGACGCTTCAATAATCTTAATCACTGGTATTCGATTCATTCCAACAGAGCTAGCAAAAGTATTTCTAATCTCTTTCCAACCATCTTCATCTGCAACTTCGGTAATTACATAATACCTTTCTTTCTCATCATACTTTAACAACTTCATCTCTCTTATTAAGTCAAATGTAAGATATTTTCGAATAAAAGATTCATCCCTCTCCCATTCTCGAACTTCAAAGATTTTTTCAGGTTGATCAGGATATCTTTTTTTAATATCTTCAAAAATTTTAAAACCTAGATAATAGGGATTTAAACCTCCCTCAACAGGACATATTACTAAATTATGTCTCTTTAAGAAGTCTAAATGCTTTCCTTGATCAAGGATCAGCTTATGCAAAATCTGATAATGCCAAAAACTTGCCCAGCCTTCATTCATAATCTTCGTTTCAATCTGTGGAATAAAATAACGTGCCTCTGTTGCAACAATCTCCAAAATGTCTTTTTCCCAATCTTCTAAATCACCATATTCAATGAAAAAGTTTAAAAAATCTTCTTCGGGTTCAAGAGGAATTCTTGTCAAATCAGGAAACTCCTCTTCTTTTTTTTCATCTAATAGCCAAAATTCTTTAGGTTTTGGTTGATATTTATCCTGAATCCTTTTAATCTGTTCCTTTCTAGTAAGTTTTTTTTCTCCAATAACCCTTGATGTCTGAAATTTTAAGGCATGAGCAGTATTTAAAATTCTTTCAACTTTTTCATAACCAATCCCTGGATCTTTTATATAACTCCGAATCCGATCAGCATGATTTTTAAACATCTCTACTGTATAGTCCGCCCTAGTTCCTTCTTTAAAAAGACGATTATTTTTAAAAAAATCATTATGTCCATAAACATGAGCAATCGTTAAAATTTGCAACAATAAAGAGTTATCTTTCATCAAATATGCTATACAAGGATTAGAATTAATCACCATTTCATAGGATAATCCAGTTAAATTATATCTGTAAAAAGTTTTTATTCGCTCATAGGCTTTGCCAAAACTCCAATGAGGATAGTAGGATGGCATTCCTGCGTATGCTTCATAGCAGATCATATCTTCGTATGAACAAATTTCAAATTCTTGTGGAAAATAATCTAGTCCTACCTCTTTAGCAATATCTTCAATCCTCTGATTCCATTCTATGAGCTCAGAAATACTAAATTCCATCTTACTCCCCTACCCTTCTTTATCGTTCTCCAACATCTTTTTGAAGGATGGCCAAATATCTTCTTTCTTCGAAATTATCACAAGAGAAAAATTATTATACTCTTTAAGGCTTTTTGTATAAAGAGATTTCATTACACTAAAATTAGTTGACTTTATCTCTCCATAGCCAAATAAGTTGCATATTTGACAGAGTTTCTTCGCATTTTCAACTGCTCGTTCGTTATCTTCTCTCCAATTGTCACCATCACTACAATGAAAGCAATAAACATTCCAATATGAAGGATCATAACGTTCTTCGATTACTTTTAAAGCCTTCCCATAGCCACTACTAATATAAGTACCTCCTGACTCTCCTTTATGAAAAAATTCGTCCTCAGTCACTTCTTTAGCAGTCGTTGAATGAGCAATAAATACGATCTCAATGTTTTGATATTTCATAAGGATAAATTGATAAAGCAAAAAATAGAAACTACGTGCTAAATATTTTTTCGTTTGATCCATAGAACCTGATGTATCCATAATACAAATAACCACAGCATTTGATTCTCTTCTCTGTTCTTCTTTTACTCGATAATAACGTATATCTTCATTATGAAAGGGAAATCTTTTATCATCATCTAAATCTTCATGTGAACGAATATACGCTTTTTTTCTCTTAATCTTTTCAACAACTGTTCGCTTTTTAGCAAAACGAGGAGGAACGCCTTTTCGCTTGTATCCAGACTTTTTAAATGTTCTCTCTGTCTCCAATTGAGATAGCTTTTTTCTCTCCATAAAAGGAAGATCTAAATTTTCAAAAAGATAATTCACTAAATCTTCAATGGTGATCTCAGTCTCATAAATATCTTCTCCCTCATTATTACCTGCTTGATCTCCATTTCCTTGCCCTAACTGGCGCTGTTTTTTGGTAATCCTATCACCTCGTTGTTCTTCCCCAGTCCCTGTACTTACCCCTTGCCCGTTGATTCCATGAATAAAACGATACTCCTTAATACCTTTTATTGGTATTTTAATCTTCTTTTCTTTGTTTTGACCAATAATATTTTCTTCGGCAATTATGTCCCCAATATTCTTCTTTATTGCGTCCTCCACTAATTCACGGTGACGTCTCCGATCCTCTTGAGAACGATCTTTTCCGGTATTATGATATTCTCTAAAAACACCCATCAGATCACCTCTTAATCCTTCCAGAGATTATTTGCCGCAAATTTAAGAATTACATTGCAACAGTGATCACAATAGCCATTACGCTTCATCTCTTCAACCATAGCATTATATTTTTTACCCTGATCCTCATCCCTTACCTTCGCTTGTGTAATAACTCTAGATAATTCTTTCACAGAAGCAGTTAATTTTTTTTCAATGGCTTCTTTCAATGGCTCATATGAGTAATAGTCTACTTTCATTCCTTTTCTCATTAATGAAAACATATAAGATGTTACATCCTGCCTAAACCCTTTAGCCGCTGTACCAGTAATTCCAATCTGTTCTTCAATAGAACGCAAAAAAGTATTATCAGGTTCTAATTCCTCTCTAGTATTATTATCTTTAATCTTTGTCTTGTTCACAAAAGCTTCTGCATGATCCAGATAATTATTAAACAGATGCTCAGCCTGTTCTCTATAACCAACAACAAAAGCTTTCGTCACTTCATTTTGTAATATTTTATTATATTCTTTTTTGATTGAATCCTGCAAAAATCCAAGATATCTTTTTTTCTCATCATCAGATATAGCCAATTCTTTTACTGCTTTGATTAATGCTTCTAACACAGACAAAGGGTTAATACAGTTATGTTCTGATTCAGATAGACAATTATCTAAAGCTTTCATGATAAATCTAGGTGAAATTCCTGTCATCCCTTCTCTTTGTGCTTCTTCTTTAAGTTCCATTATATCAACCCGCTTCATCGTTCCATTTTCAACTATCTCTTCACCATTATATATTTTTAATTTTGTCAGCGAATCTACTTTAGATGGTTTTAGTCTACTTAAAATTGCAAACATTGAAGCAATTTTGATAGTATGAGGCGCAATATGAGCATTAAAGTTGCTTAAATTTAATATCTTTTTATAAATTTTTTCCTCTTCACTCAACTCTAAGCAATATGATACCTCAATTTTTACAATTCTATCTAAGATAGCTTCATTAGTATGATCAGATTTAAATTTATTCCATTCAGCCTCATTAGAATGGGCAATAATTAGACCATCAAAATATATCATAGACCCCTTTCCAGGTGAAGGAATTGATTTTTCTTGAGTTGCTGTAATCATAGTATGTAAGTATTCGACATCATTTTTAAAGACCTCTATAAATTCCACCAATCCACGATTTCCCACATTAAATGCACCATTTAAAGAAAAAACTCTAGGATCATCTTCTGAAAACAAATCCAGTTTAGAAATATCAACTGATCCAATTAATACAGATGTATCCTGATTATTTGGATCCACTGGTGGAACGACTCCGATGCCCTTACGAGAAAGGATAGAAAACCCAATAGAGGCAACTGGAAACTGTTCATAGTTATCATTAAATTCATGCTTCAAACGATAACGACAGACTGGGCATAACTCTCCTTCAATTTTTATTCCTAAAATCTCTTCAAATTTATGCCTAACATTTTTTGGAATCAAATGTAATGGTTCTTCACGCATTGGACAACCTTCCAGAGCGTAAATTGGTGGTAATTCTTCTAATCTTTTTTTCACAGTTTCAACTAATGAAGATTTACCTGATCCCACTGGTCCAACTAAATATAAAACCTGTCGTGATTCTTCACCTTTCATAGCAGCTGAGTGAAAAAAACGTACTATTTTCATAATAGTTTTATCTATGCCATAAAAATTTTCAAAAAAATTATACTTTTTAATAGTATCATTACCATGAATTCTCCGAAGTCTAGGATTTTCTTCTGTTTTGATTACATTAACATCTTGACTTACTATCGTGTCATAGATTCGTTCATGAGACAATTTAGCTTCATTAGGATTTCTATATATTACCTCCAAATAATCCAGAAATGTTCCTTTGAAATCATTCACTTTATTTTCTTGTCGCTCTTTTAGAATCAACTCTTGAAAATTTATTTTTTTGTTTTCCAACGCTTAGCCCCCTTTCTGAAATTTCTTTTTACACAAACCTATACCGAATCAACTCTCCTTCTTATATTATATTAATGTGGAAAATTAGATATTATTACTTTATTATATTTTGTTTAATAAATGAAAGTGATAAATTCTGATTAAAAAAAAATCGCCCCAGAGGGCGATTAATCTTTAACTTTAAAAACATTCACACAATCTTTCTTCTGTTTCCCTTATTAATTGATGCATAAGCTCTCTAACAGATATTATTCTGTCAACCCGACCTGCATTACTTCCAGCAAATATTAGACCACCTTGAATATCTCCTTTTACAGCGCGAATAAGAGCTTGATTAATACAGTATGGAGCACTCTCCAGATCGCATGTTTTTAAGCAATTATAACATTTTTTAACCATTATATTTCCTGCTTCCAACTTTTTAACAAACTCATTACGAATCGCTCTTCCTGGTAATCCTACAGGGCTTTTTACTAGTTGAATTTCTTCTTTTTTTGAATTTATATAAGCCTCTTTATATTTTATATCTGCATCACATTCATCAGTAACTACAAATCTTGTACCTAATTGTACTCCTGATGCACCTAATTTTAAAAACTTAGCTATATCTGCTCCATCAAAAATTCCTCCTGCGGCAATTACAGGTATCATTTTTTTATATTTTTCTTGGAATGGCTTGAGAACTTCTATAACATCTTTTACAATATCAGTTAATTCGATTTTTGGAAAACGTTTAAGTTGGTCTACCGTAAAACCTAAATGTCCTCCAGCCTCAGGACCTTCCACAATCACTGCATCAGGAACATATCCATGCTTTGAATCCCATAATTTTGATATTAATCTGGCTGCCTTTCCTGAAGATACAATTGGTGCAATTTTAATGCTTGAACCTTTAATTAGATCAGGAAGATTTTTGGGCAAACCAGCTCCAGAAATAATTACATTAACCTTTTCCTCAATTGCTGCCTTTACCATTTCTTTGTAATTATTCATAGCCACTAAAAGATTAACCCCTAAAATTCCTTTAGGACTTAACTCACGTGCTTTTCTAATTTCTTTTCTTAGGCCTCTTACATTTGCCTCATCAACATTTTCTTCATAATCAGGTTCATCAAAACCAATTTGAACACCTGATATTACACCTATTCCGCCTTCATTTGCTACTGCAGAAGCTAGCTTAGAACGGGAAATACCTATACCCATTCCACCCTGAATTATTGGAACTGCAGCAACTAATTTACCTAATAGCAAAGGTTTTAAAGTCATAATTGATCTCCTTTTGATATATAATATAATACCCCAAGTATACACTTTTATTTATACCTTGTCAACGTCTATATAATCCCCATCTCATTAGTATAAGAAAATGTTGGATATAATGTTCTTTATTAATTTTTCTATAACTTCTACATTTTATATTTTTTCATAAAAAAAAGAGAGATAAACTCCCTTTTTTTTAGCCTGCAAGTATCTTTTTCTCTTCTTTCATTACTTCCCTATAACGACTACATGCTACAAAATGACCCTCAGTTACTTCAGTCAATTCAGGTTCTGGAGCTTCAAGACACTCAGGTTTTGCGTACAAACAACGAGGATTGAAACGGCAACCTGAAGGAATATTTGCTGCAGAAGGTATCTCACCTTTAATAGGCACTTTCTTAATTCTGTTTACCTTACCAGCGATAGGCTCACATACAGCTGCAATCAAAGCCTTAGTATAAGGATGTAATGTGTTATCAATAACCTCATCAGCTGTACCCAGCTCAATAATTTTACCTAAATACATAACGGCAATTCTATCAGTGAAATAACGAGCTGTTGAAAGGTCATGAGTAATATATAAATATGTCAAGCCATGCTCTTGTTGAACATCTTTCATCATCTGAAGAAGTTCAGCACGAGTAGATAAGTCAACCATAGATACTGGCTCGTCAGCAATAACCAAGTTAGGAGAAAGAATCAATGTTCTTGCAGTAGCCGCACGTTGTCTTTGACCACCACTAAGCATATGAGGAAAACGATCTAAAAAATCACTCGGTGGAGTGAGTTTTACCTCACTCAATGCTTGAGAAGCTAACTCCTCTCTCTCTACCTGATTACCTTTAATTTTATGAATTACCAAAGGTTCAGTTAAAACATCTTTAATTTTAAAACGTGGATTCATAGAAGAGTACGGATCTTGAAATATCATTTGCACATCTCTTTTATATAGTCTAAGACGCTCCTTACTAACGTGAGTAACATCTTCACCATTAAAAAGCATCTTACCATCAGAAGGATCATGCAATTTCATCAGCATCTTACCAGTAGTAGTTTTACCACATCCTGATTCACCGATTAATCCAAAAATTTCACCTCTTCTGATATTAAAAGTAACGCCATCAACCGCCTTGATCCATTTTCTTTCACCTTTAACCATTTGGTTTAAAGAACGTCGAATCGGAAACCACTTTTTAAGATTTTTTACTTCAATAATATTATCATGCTTTTGAGTCATGAGAACACCTCCAACAAGCTACTTTGTGCCCTGGCTCTATCTCTTGCAATAATGGCTCTTCAACACGGCATTTGTCCATAACTTCTGAACAACGCAAGTGGAATCTACAACCCGAAGGTGGAGTAAGTAGGCTTGGAGGAGTACCAGGGATAAATGTAAGTTTTTCAATTTTTTCATGTAACTTTGGAGTAGCCGCCAAAAGTCTCTTAGTATATGGATGTGCTGAACCCTGCTCACCATAAATCTGTTCATTTGTTCCGATTTCTACAACTTTTCCAGCGTACATAACCATAATTCTATCAGAAACCTCAGCTTCAGTAGCTAGGTCATGAGTGATAAAAATGAATGAAAGTTTTAATTTTTCTTTCAATTCTTTAAGAAGATTGATAATTTGTGCTTGAACAACTACATCTAGAGCTGTTGTTGGCTCATCACAAATAACTACATCTGGTTCTAAGAAAAGTCCCATAGCGATAACGATTCTCTGTTTCATACCACCAGATAACTCATGAGGATATCTTTTGAGAATATCATCAGATAAACCTACTAGATTGATATATTTCTTAATCCGTTCTAATGATTCGGATTCATCCATATCTCGATGATATTTAATAGTTTCCATCATCTGCTTCTCAATCGTATAAACAGGTGTTAGACAGTTCATAGCACCCTGGAAAACCATAGCAATTCTTTCCCAACGAATCTCTTTCCTAAATTCATTTTCACTTAATTCCAGAATATTTTTTCCATCTAAGAAAATCTGACCTCCAACAATCTGCCCTGGAGGGGATGGCATATTCAACAAAGCAGTTGCCAAAGTTGTCTTACCACAACCAGATTCACCAACAACGCCAAGTGTCTCACCTTCATATAAATCGAAGGAAACGTCATCAAGAGCCTTTACAGCACCCTGTCTTGTTAAATAATGAAGTTTTAAATTCTTTAGTTCTAATTTTTTATTCGTCATATCACATCTACCTCGTTCTCAGTTTTGGATTTAAAATAGTATCCATAGCAAATCCAATGAATGCAAAAGTACAACCCATAAGTGCGATGAACAATCCAGGTGGTACAACCCACCACCAGATACCTTGTAACACTGCACCGCCTGCCATAGCATCATGTAGGATTTGTCCCCATGTAACAATAGTAGCATCCCCTAGACCAAGCAAACTAATTGTAGCCTCAAATACAATAGTTCCAGGTACTGAAAGAGCCATTGAAGCAAATGCGTAAGGTACTAATTGAGGTACCATATGCTTAAATATTATTCTAGCATTTGAGGCATCTAGAGCGTGAGCTGCTTCCACATAGGTTTCTTCTTTAATTTGAAGTCCTATACTTCTTACAGTTCGAACAGAACCAACCCAGAAGAAGCAAGACATTATTAATATTATAGTCCAAATGCTTGGTTTAAAAATTGCACTCATAACAATTAATACTGGAAGCAAAGGAATACTAGCAAAAATTTCATAAAATCTCATCATTACAGAATCTACCCAACCGCCAAAATATGCACTAGTAACTCCATAAAAAACACCAATAATTACTGAAACAGAAGCAGTTAATAAACCAATCAACATAGCCCACTTTGTTCCTGCAATTACACCACTCCATAAATCCCTTTTAGAATTATCAGTACCAAGTATACCGAATACCCTTCCTGACACTATCAAAGAAGAATTCTCAAATGATGCATCTTTCCCTATTACAACTGCAGAAACTTTGATTTTATAATCTCCTTTTAAAGGTTGCTGATCTCTAAAAATTCCCTCTTCAGCTTTAGCAAAGAGAATATCAATAGATTTAATCGTATTCTTTGAAACTTTGCTTTTATTCTCAGGAGTATCATATTTTGCTGCGAAATCAAAAGCTTTTGCAATTGCTTCTTTCCCTAAAGAAAGTTTAATATCTTTAACGCCATTCGATTTCATAGATTTTTTGACAAGTCTAATTTCTTCACCATCAGGTCTTTCTAGGCCGATTGTTAAAGCAATACTACCACTTCCCTGCGCCCTGAAAAGTATATCTATTGGTGGAACATCATAATTATAGTTGTAAGTGAATGTAGCATCAACTACTTTCATTTTAGACTTGTCTGTTACATTTATATCTGGGTTATCCAGAACTTCTTGTACCGCTTTATTTTTTGAAGTAAACCAGTTTGTCCAAGCTGGAGCAGCATTCTTTGGATTGTCTTCCCAATAAGATATATCTCTCCAACGTGAGCTAGCATCCTTAAAAGGCACAATAAATGGCTCAAAAATTATAAGTGAAATAAAAATAACAAAAAAAATGACCCCCACTATACCGTATTTTACGGTACTAAACTCATTCCAAAAATCTTTACAGGAATTTTTAAAATCTCTCCATTTACCAGTACTCTTAACACGCTTATTTATTTTTTGTTTATCTGTTTTTATCTCAAGATTATTTTTTGTCATGCTTTTCCACCTACCTTAATTCTTGGATCCAGGAATCCGTAAGTCAAATCTAAAATTGTAAGCCCAACTAAATAAAGAATAGTTGTTACTGAAAGATTCCCCATTAATACTGGAATATCATTCTGAGTAATTGCAATCCAATATAGATTACCCATTCCTGGCCAACTAAAAATTCCCTCAAATACAAGGTTACCACCAATTGACATCAAAAGAGCCATGAAAGACATAGTAACAATTGGAGGTGCAGCAGAACGCAAAGCATGACCATATAATACTTTACTTTCTGGGAGACCTCTTGCTCTAGCAGACATAATAAAGTCTTCTTGAAGAGTTCCTAAAACAATATTTCTTGTTAAGTATGCTCTACCCCAAAATCCAATAATCATTAATGTTAATACAGGAAGAGCCAAATGATAAAGAATGTCTAAATAGTATGCAAATCCTTCTGGTGGTGGAACAGAATGTAAACCACCTGACGGGAATATTGGGATTGTATATACCAATAGCATAATTAAAAGCATCGCTAGCCACCATGATGGCATACCACGTAAAACCATAGTCATTATTGAAGTAGTTTGATCCATGATCTTTCCAGGCTTTTGTGCTTTCTTAATACCTAAAGTTATACCTACAATTACATCAAATATAATAGCTGTCATAAAAAGTAAAAGTGTTCTCGGTACAACTTCTTTTATGATTTTTACAACCTCTCTCTCTCCAGCTGAAGAGGTTATAATTGTAGATTTTCCATAATCAAATGTAAGAGTATTAATCGCTCTCCAGAAAATACGACTAACTACAGGTTCATTTAAGTGATATCTTGCTTCAAGTGCTTGATAACGATCTTTTTGCCATTGTACAATCTCCTCAGGAGTCAATTCTGCAGCTTTCTTCAGCAACTCTCCCTGAATCTGTTCACGAAGTTGCATTTTTACTGTATTGTCCATAACAGTATTAAAAAGTGTTGAGAAAAGAAATACAATTACTACAAAAGAAAAGACCATGTAAAGAATTCGCCTTGCGGCATATTTCCAGTACATTAACATTTCACCTCTATTTCAATCAATAATTGCATTTAAATTGTTTATGCCCCCACCTAGGGGGCATAAACAATTTAACATATAACGATTAGTAAATAATTACCATCGCGGATACGTTAGAAGGAACTGCACCCTCTTTAGAAGCAATTGCTAAAACAGTGTAAGAACCTTCTGCTAATTCAGCAGTCTTAGCACTAGGGATAGTTGCTTCAAATACGCCAGGACTTACATATTCAGCTACAAATTCGATCTCGTCGTTATCAGTGATAAGAATAACTTTCACAGTACCCTCAGTTGCAGCAGATGCAATATCTTCTGGATAGATAACGCTAGAAACGTTAATTGTTACTTGAATGTCCTCACCAATTTCACTCATCATAGGAATATCAAACTCATCAATTACTAAACGAGGAGTCTTGAATACTTCTGTCCAATGATTAGAATCAAATGGATAAGTTGCATCTCTAAATGCTCTAACTTCAGCATAGTTTGCAACTGTATCAAACTTAGCTAAGTAGAAAGGACCATTACTGATGTATGCATGACCATAATCTGCAATAAAGTCAATAGCTGCGTCATATCTTTCGATAGCTTCTCTAATTTTTACAATTCCTCTTAGAGATGCTGGAACATGAGCCTCTTCCTTCATCTTAACCAATTCTGCTTTAATATCAGCAACACAGGTAGGTCTTAAAACGTCAACTTCAACAGTACCTTCTTTGTTAGCTGAGAAGCTGTAAATTTCATCTGAAACACTACCTTCTGCTACCATTCTACCCATAGCTTCAACGATTTCCCAAGTTACACCTACAGCATGACCGGAAGCACTTACAGTCCAACTAGGAGCTCCATGAGCTGCAACTCTTTCTTTAGATGGAGGGAAGTTATAATCGTAGAAGTTAATAAATTTTTGATTCTTACGATCATAAACAGTTGCTACACCAGTTTCACCTGGTTTAACATAAGATTCATATTCTGCATCAAAATATGGATCGCCTTCGAAATCTTCATTCATCCACTCTTCAGTAAATGCGTTAGCATACATATAGTCAGCGAAACTCATGCTGATTCCATGATGGAAGTTACTGAAACGAATTTCATAAGTTCCTGTAGTCATAGAAGTTAAACCTTCACCAACTTCTACCCATTCTTTTGCAACAGAATCATACTTAACTGCTCTTGGATCTACATCAATTAAACCAACAACGTTACCATCAGCATCTCTACCAACTTTAGTTTCAACATCTGACCAGATAGCTCTGTTGGAAGTAGCTACTGCAGAAACAGGACTTTCGAATGTACTAGCATCATAAAGAACACCAGCGATATTGTTAGCGTACACATCACTAAATCCATCAGTACCTACTGGATCCCAAGCACCCATAAACAAACCGCCTTTTGCGGAATATTGAGTTGCTCTTAAAATACCATCATCTGTATTAGCAGTGATCATAGACCACTTGTTTAAACCATCACCAAGACCATAAGCCATTCTACCATTGAAAGATTCTTTGTTAGCAACATAGTAATCAGTTGAATAAGCAACGTAAATTCTACATGCATCACTCAAACCGAGTTCTAATGCTTCAAGAATTGTTTCCCAATACTCGTCTTCTGTTAAGAAGTCGCCAGAATAAGCTTTTGTAGTAAGTTCGTTAAGTTTTTCATTTGTATAGTTCCAGTTGCTAGGTTCTGCACCACCAGCCATGTAACCATACCATGGAGCGTACATTTGACAAACGATATGCTCCCAGAAAGCTCTAGTAGCACCAGCACCCCAACCTTCAGTGTACATATGCCATAGATAATCAGCAGGGTTGGAATAATAAGCAGTTTTGATAGCTTTTACGCGGTCCCAAAGTAATCTCTCAACTTTGATACCAGCTTTTTCGAGCTGTTGAGCTACATATTCCCCTTCTTTAACTCTTCCGTTAGGATCGTCAACTCTGATTAAGAATTGAAGGGAGATTGGTTCACCATTAAATGACCACCATCCATCAGTCTTAACGAGTTTACCCTTGTTTTCTGGAAGTTCAGAAGCTTTTACCATAGCGGATTCAATATCAGCTAAAGCTTTTTCTTCGTCACCTTCAGCGGTCATACCCATACGGGAAGCAACCAAATTATACTTATAAGTACCTGGTTGGCCTGGAGTAGCCATAGTGAACATAGGGCCACCAGCTCCGCCTAAAATCTCATCAACGATATATTGTCTGTCAATGAGCCAGTTCAAAGCAAATCTTACTTCTTTGATAGCAAAAGGATTAAAATATTCTTTATCTTCTACTGTCCAAGTATAAGGAGCTTTGTTAGGAATAGGGTTAAGCATAAGACTCCAAGAACCTGAAGGAATAGTATAAAGTTCTAATTTATCCAATGTTGCTTGGTCAAGTCCCATAATTTGAGGACCGTCTAAACCATAGAAGAATACATCTGTGTTACCTGCAGCGGTATCTTGGATACCAATTTCTTCTTTCATTCTTACATCAAAATAAATTTTATCAACAATAGGTCCTTTTTTAGCTAAAGCAATTACCGACAATGAAGTTAACAATAAAACAAAAATCATAAAAATAGTCAAACTACGTTTCATGTTTTTCGTTTCCTCCCTTTAATATATATTTGGTCCTCGAAAGAAAAACCCTTAACATTACTTGCCTATTTTACCACCTCCATAATATAGTATAAAAATAATTTCTGCGATGAAGGTCTGTCTACTGGAATGATTTGAGAAAAATATACTTATATCTTTATGTACATTTCTCCACAAATTGCAGTTCTCCTCTATGAAAGTTAAAGATTTTTACGAATTTATCTGTTTTCTAAAAAAAAATCATAAAATTCAGGCAACTTATCCTAATTACATTATTATACCATTATTATATTATAGTAAAAAGAATAATTTAAGTTTATTACACTAAAATTCTTTTCTGACATCCCAATTCTTTCTTCTAACACAAGTATATGTTCGACAATTTTATGAAAAATCCTCCTTTCTTTTTAAAAAAAATGGGTCAGAGGAAATTTATATCCGTTTTTGCTATTACTTAACATCATCAATATTAACTATATTATAATAATTGCCGTTTTATGACAAGTGCCAGAAGTAACTTAAAAGTTTATAAAGGGAATATTAAAGAACAAATTAATCATATTTAACCAATATATCCAAATGAATGCGACAGTTGCGGTTTCTGTGAAAGTTATCTTTCTTAATTCATTTATCTTAATGAAAGCAAAAATTGCAATTGAAGCCAAGATAAAAATAAACCACAATTGATTTGGTGCTGATACTACTGGCCAGAGAATCCAGATCATTTTTCCAATAACTAGATAGATACTACAATGAATTAAACAGATAAGAGATATTGCGACATATGGATTGGTTAAAAAATATCCTAATTTTGTTTTATGAGAAATTTTTGTTATTCCCATAATACCCAGTGTGAGCAAAATAATTGATACCATTTGTAAGAAGAAGAGAATAGAAAATATAGGCATTGAAAAAATATAAAACATACTCATAATAAAACTTGAGCTAAAACTTGTTGCATTAATACCTATAACCTGTAATATAGATACTTTTTTCGGTTGAACAGTATTTGCATAATAAATATTACCACCATATGTATCTGATTCTAACCAGACTAGATGAAGTCCTTTGTTGGGATCTTTGATAAGTTTTGTTTTCGATCCCGTGATTTGATCAGGATAGAGACGTCTTGTCGCTTTTGTTAAATTGTTAAAATCATCAATATAAATTTGATGAGTCAAAGCAAGCTTATTATGATAGCCATCTACATATACCAAATTAAGTTGACCTTTTGAATCAACTACTATAGTCTGATCGGAAGACGGGCCATTCTTTTCAGTTAACCGTTGAATATGAATTGGTTCTAAAGGATTTTCCAAATCTAAAACTGCTCCAAAAAGTTCATAATTAGGAAATGCATACTCAAGAATCGATGTACGGTCAGGTGCAGTCGCGAGTGGCATTATTTTGCTCCAAACTAAATATAAACTATCTCCTTTTGTTGCCATTGAAACGGCACCCAGATCGATTTCATCAATAACCCTAGGTGATGACACTGGTTCTCCACCATTTGTTAGTAACTGATAACTAAAAGTATAAGAATTAGGCTTTTCTTCTCTCCAGGTTAAATGATATCTTCCTTTTTCATCTAATATCAAATTAGGTCTCCGCGAATTATAGTTAGATGAAGTGACTTGTACTGGCTGTTCCACTGCTTTACCCACTAAATTTACTACAAGAGTTTTAAGCTGATACTTATTATTAATCATATCTATCCATACTAACATAAACTCTCCATCTTTTGATTGAACAGTAATTAAATCTTCTACACTATTAAATTCACCAGTTAACACTATATTCTGATCAAGTATTTCACCTGTTAAATCCAGATTTATATAAACCAATTCCTTTGTATTTAAATCTCCTTGACCAATACAGAAAATATGTAACTTGTTATCGTTGATAGTTAAACTAATTGCTGGTATCCATTTGTAACTGATGATAGTCTTAGGTTCACTAATTATTTTACCTGCATAATCTGTTACACTATGCAATAAGTATGCAGTCCCAGTCTTAGGATCATGCTCAACCCTAATAGTATGTAGATTTCCTTTTTCGTCTACCAAACTATCAAACTTATGTGATGTTATATACGGACTTATTACATGTTCTTCAGACCACTCTGGATCAGGTACATAAGTTAATACTGGGACTTGATTTTTGTTAGATAACCAGACATAAAAGCCAGAAATAAAAACTATCGTTAACGTTATAAAAATAAATGATACAAAAAAACGCCTCATCCTTGCTTCCTCCATTTCGTTGCAGTTATATATATTATATTTCTTCAATTAAATTAGTATTCCTGCAAGAAATAAAGTTCAACAACATAATAGATCATTCTAATATATTGACTAGAAACAACTATCAACATACACAACATTATCCAAGGAAATGCAATCCAAGCAGTTTTATTGAATGAACTAATCATAACCAAAACTATTAAACTTACAATAAACGTACTGAAGAAATATTCTTCCATCCCATTAAATAAGCATCAAAAAATGCTTCGCTTGCTCTCCAACCAGTTCCACAATAGAAAGCAACAGTTTTATTTGAAATAGTTCCCCAATCTTTGGATAAGTTTTAGGAGTTCCTCCATGGACCAATTCATTGATCCATGCTGGATAAACTAATTTTTCATAGTTTGCTAAACGTTCCATTGGTAAGTCAACATTCGCTGCCCATTTTGTAATACCTTCTTTGTATAAAAATACATTAGCATAGCCTAATTCTTTTAATATTTGCAACATAACAGGGCTTTTATCCCCTTTGTTATCATAAACTACAATCGTTTTATCTTGGGTTATACCTTTTGATTCTAGATTAACTTTTAATTCTTTTTCATTTATCTTATTTCCTTTGTCATCTACATTCCATGAAAGTGGAAAATCAACTGCACCACGAATATGTCCTCCTCTTACTTCTCCATCAAGTTTCCAACCATTATAGGCTTCTTCTCTGCGCACATCTACGATAACTAAATCTGAATTCCCCAATTGTTCTGCCAATTCTGTTATTGAAATAATTTCTTCTGTTTTCTCCTGAGTAGCTTGCACCTTTTCATTTTGTAAGCTTATAAGAACAAGTAAACTAAGTACCAAAACCATAAATATTGCCATAATAATACTTTTTTTCATAGTCACATCCCCTTTTGATATTATTTTTTTTTATTGGCATTATAAAATAATTTTATCTGATGCGTAAAAATTTTATCATTATTCTTTTAGCATGTCAAGTTATACTGAATGATTAGCCCACAAAAAGTAGTCGCACAAGACACACATACTTTTTGTGGGCTAATCATTCAGTAAATTTATTTAACATCAAAAGAGCCAGTTTGAATAGATCAAACTGGCTCTTTTCAGAAATTTTGCAGTAATACTATTTTTAGTAACTTACTGTACCTTTCTATATTTCTTTGCTATACGTTCTCTGTCTTTCATATATGCTTTAGTTTCAATATATAATTCAAACATATTATTCACTCCTTTATCAAATTTAGAATATTACTTTCCCAACGTTGTTGAAGTTTTTCATTTTTAGAATACTCCCGATTTATTTTCATCTGTAGATCTAACATCATACTATCTCCTCCTTGTTCCTTAGATGTCGACCCACTTCTCTTTTCATTCTACTCTGGTCATTACTTTTTAAATTTAAAAGCTCTTCTCAATTCCTCGGCCTTCACTATTTTTTCCTTCACAATCATCTTAACCACATCATGCTCAATAAATGTCATCAAACTCACCTCCCGAGGTTATAAAAGAAAATTGCCTGATACTTTAGTACGATAAAATGTTATATTGTCGTTTGAATTCCTTTATTTTCTTTATTCTATGGCATTATTATATTCCAGAGTCGATATATTGTCAACACTTTTTTTAAAGAAAATATTAAAAAAATTAATTTACTAATTAATATGATTAATTAAAACCTTTAGAATTTTCAGAATATTTGTATCCTTGCTCTGAATTTGGTCATTGTTCACAAGAATAAATGTATTAAATGCTTTACTCGACAAAATAATACCTATATAAAATTCGTGAAATTAAAATTAACTATTTATTACCACCTTTTGGTATGCAAACGCTTTAAAATGTATATACTAGTATTAATGATTAACCCACAAAAAGGAGTCGATACAATGAAATTATCCCCTTTAAAAATAGGCGAATTAATCGTTAAAATTCCGATTATTCAAGGTGGTATGGGAATTGGGGTATCTCGTTCAAGATTAGCATCTGCAGTGGCCAACGAAGGATGTATAGGTGTCATTTCAGGGGTTCAAATTGGATTTGAAGAAGATGATTTTAAAACCAATAATGATTCTGCTAATATCAGGGGTCTGATCAAAGAAATAAGAAAAACCAGAGCATTGAGTCCTAAAGGGGTAATAGGCGTTAATTTTTTAGTTGCAATAAATAATTTTAACGATATGGTTATGGCAGCGATTAAAGAGAAGATTGATTTAATTATATCAGGTGCAGGAGTTCCAAAAAATTTACCTAAACTAGTTAAAGGTTCCAAAACCAAAATTATCCCTATTGTCTCTTCTGCTAAAGCAGCATCAGTAATCACAAAATTATGGGATCGAAAATATAGTTATTTACCAGATGCTATCATAGTTGAAGGTCCAAAAGCAGGCGGGCATTTGGGTTTTTCATTAGAAGAATTACAGTCAAATTCATTCCCTAATCTAGCTAAAATTGTCAAGGAAGTATTGCAGATAATAAAGCCTTATGAAGAAATTCATCAAAAAAAAATTCCCATCATCGCTGCAGGAGGCATTTACGATGGAAATGATATTGCAAAATATCTCAAAATCGGAGCATCAGGTGTACAAATGTCAACAAGATTTGTGACAACTCATGAATGTGATGCTGATCTTAACTTTAAAAAAGCATATATCTCTTCAAAAGAAGCAGATATTCAACTTATTAAAAGTCCAGTTGGAATGCCAGGGAGAGCAATTCGAAATCAATTTTTAAAATCATTAGAAAACAAAGATAGTAAAATCGATTATTGCTATAATTGCCTGAAAACTTGCAATCCAGCTAATACACCTTTTTGTATCTCAGATGCCTTAATTAAATCAGTGAAAGGAGATATAGAAAATGGGTTAATTTTTGTTGGGACAAATGCATACAAATTGAAGAAGATCGTATCTGTAAAAAAACTCATTCAAGAACTAGTTCAAGAAGCCGAGAAAACATTAGAATATGAAAATATTTATTAGAATGCTTACAATAACCCATATCAATAAGCAAAAGACATTGAGTAATACTCAATGTCTTTGATCTTTCTATTAAAATCTACATAACATTCATTCTCTGTTTGAAAAAGCTCTCTTAATAGGGCTTTTCTTTCATCCTATTTATCCCCCTAACGCATACATTTTTGCTAATTTGTTTAAACCGACAGGTTAGTCTGCCGGTTTATCATTACAATTTACTTATTGAGATGTGTTTTTATAAAAGCACAAATTTCATCCATTGCTTCCAACCCTTCAGGGGATAAACAGACCTTAGCCTTAGTTTTATAAGACTCCCCAGTACACTTAAGATCGGTCCAAGGAGAGATTGCCACTGCTGCTACAGGAAGAGGAATCTCTTGATCCCTAAGAGCAAGTAAAGTAGCTAAACACAAACCTCCACCAGCAGATTCTCCAACAATCATGATATCTAAAGGTGCAATACCTTCGATAAGCTGCCACTGAATCCTCTAGAGCAGCAGGATAAGGATGTTCAGGGGCTAAACGATACTCAAACAATAATGTACTTACACCAGTACCTTTAACAAACTTGGCATTTTCTTTAACCTCCTATAATTTCTTTGGATTGACGCCATTAATAAAAAGATCCACACAACTCTCAATAGCTTCACTAGCTATGAATTTTTCTGGTTCCATGTAAAACTGTTTCACTACTTCAATAAAAGAAAACTCAAATAGGTCTGTCAGTATAATGAGTGACAAATCTGTCCTGATTTCGGCACTTTTTTGTCCGAGCTCGATTATTTTACTTCCTAGCAAAGACAATCCACTTTTCTCACTTTCGTCCTTCTGAAAAGAAACCATACGCTGCATCTGATACACAAGATATTTTTCGAAGAGTTCTTTTTGCCTTTCCACTCCTTCAAGTAAAATACTAAAAATTAGAATCATGCGTGCTCTGCTATTAGGCATCTTCTGGAACTGCAAGATTCTTTCTGAATCATTTTCTTTGAAAGACTGTTGAATATATGCACTAATGATTGCTTCTTTGACCGGGAAATAATTGTATAAAGTTCCCTTGGCAATATCTACTTCTTTAGCTATCTGTTCCATAGTAGTCGCATCAATACCATATGTATTAAATAATTTCAAGGCTACGTCAATGATCTTCTGTTTAGTTATTTCTTTTTGTCAATAGTAGGCAAAAGAAAAGCCGATGATTCCTTAGAGGAATATCGGCGGCTTTTAATAATTCAGATTAACAACCAATTCACTAAGGCAACCTTATCGGGTAATACTTATCTTCTAAATATCAAATCCAAATAGGACTTCTAGTTAATAAATAACTAGAAGTCCTATATAAAGATTACTATTTAATCATAATAGGTTTATACTCAGTTAAATCTCGCATATCATCCATTGAAAATTCAATAGATTCATATTCACCATTAGCATTTTTTACAAAACCGCGAACAATTATATTAGCAAAATCCGTTGGGAATTGAGTTTTAATGGTTACTAATGAATTTTCTATATCACCAACACGTGTTATTGTATATTCTTCGTTCATACCATGATTAGTATGGAAAATTTTAAGACTGCCTATGCTGCCAAATACTGCGAAAGTAACATCTGTAAATTGGTTTGCCCCTACATTAGTAGTATAAGGGGTTAGTTTATTGTTGTTAATTCCATTATACATAGGAACTATAACTGCTGAATACTCTGCATAATTAACCTGTGTTCCATTAATATTTTCAGCTGTATATTTACTTAAACCGTTATTGGTTGTATTTTGAGATTCATCTTCTATCTTCACTGGTACATAAACATTTGTTTTCCAAGCACCTTCTAACAACTTAAGTTTATCAACACTCTCAACCAAAACTTCTGGATATGTTTCATTTGAACTCCAACTGGTATCCGATACAGTGACAACTTCTCGTGGTCTTGCTATAAGATCAATACCCTCTACTCGTTCTCCAAGTTCAGTACTATAAGTAATTGGTAAGTAGTCAGAAACCCTTACAAACGTTATGTCAAGTGCTCTTTCAATCTTTTTATAAACATCAGGATGTATTGCAACTGCAAATCCTGAATCTTCAAACACATCTGCCATAACAAAATATGATTTTACAACCATAAATACTTCATCTCGATTTACTTTCGTAATTGCCTCTTTTACCTGATCTTCAAGTAATCCTAAGCTTAAAGTATTTGTCGTTCCGTCATAGATATCTCGATAAAGAGAATTAACATAATCTATTGTAAGTGGTGCAGGTATGCTTGCAGGTCTTATAGCATATGGAATAATTCCATATTCATAGCCTCTTTTGATAATTTCTAGAGATATTTTTTCAGCAAAGTTAGTTCTTTCTTCTCTAGTGAAAAGATTATATTTTGAATCAAAATAATCTATACAACCCATAAGATCTGATTGGGAGTAAATTTCATCATAAGAATTCAATAAACCAGAAACATCTCCTGAGTTTGACCCTATATTAACTCTTTTTGTTGAAACATATTCTACTCTTGTATAACCTTCATTAGTTAGTCTTAAATCCATTTCCAACGTCAAAAATAACTGTCCTATTTCATCATACAAGTCAAATGTAGTCCGATATTGACCATTTACTTTATTTAAATTTTTGAGAACTATACCTACCATGCCAGGATCAGCTAAATGAATCTGATATTCTTTTCGAGAAGAATTAATATCAATTCCAAAAACTGCTTCCCCAAGTGCCTCTACGTATCTTGCATCTATTTTTCCATCATTAATTACAGTCAACTCATATGGAATAAGATTATCCATGAAAGGAATGTAATTATCAATAATATGTTGAGTATTATTATAAGTAATTAGGTATTCTGCAAAAACCTCTGCTGCATTACTGTCTAAAATTAGATTTTGCTCACTAAACAGACCAAAACATCTAATGAGATCCGTTGCTATTGTGGTAATCTGATCATCTGTTAGGCTTGTTCTAGTTGGCCCGGATTCAGTAAATTCATGATTAAAAACCGTTACATTATACATAATAGAATCAATAACATAACAAACCACTTCATATCCAGATATATATCCCTTTAGTTCAGCGATTTGCCCATCCACTTTTACTGAAAAATCTTCTGGTATGGCAAAAGTTTCTCCTATTACTATATCCAACAAAGCACCTTCTGTAATGGATATACCATTAATAACATCAGGATTCGCAGCATTTGCCTGTTTAATAAATATCACACCATAGTCCTCATAGAATAAAACCAAATTGCCACCATTGTCTTCCTTAGAATCAGGGTTTCCAAATTCTCTAATAACATCATCCGGTGATTTTCCTATAAAGTTAAGAAATTCAGACTTATCATTTGAAGAATGAGTATCTGTATTTTCATGGTATAAGAAAGCGCCCTCAAGTTCATTCCCCTTTAACCAATAAGTATTCTCTCCAACTTGTACCCAAATCCAGCTATATAATTGTCCCAAAATAGTCAATTCCTGACCACTTTGAAAGACTACATATTCTTTAGAATCTATGGCATTGTGAAACTGCAAATCTCTTTGAGTGGATGCCTTCATAGAGTTTTGATAATAATAAATATCATTTCTTGAAATTTGATTCATATGTCTATTTTGATAAACATTATAAGAAATAAGATAGCTAGCATTTTTAACATAACTCGCGTTTACAGTTGTTACTATAACACCATCACCATTAATTGTAACTTTGTCTCCAATAGAATGAATATCT
Source organism: Halanaerobiales bacterium (assembly GCA_030627905.1). Classification (GTDB taxonomy): domain Bacteria; phylum Bacillota; class Halanaerobiia; order DY22613; family DY22613; genus JAGMES01. The sequence goes on along the minus strand of DAOVRZ010000025.1, from coordinate 29,888 downwards.
CCAGTAATCCCATCAATAGCATTACCTTCTTCTCCAGTATACCGATAAAAAGTAATTCTATTATCATTTTTATGTTTATGAGTTAGAACCGTATAACCGATAACTATTTCTTTATATGTATCAGATGTATCTATATCTACAATTTTAAAGCCAGGAATGAATATCTCTGGTCTGATATGATGATAATAAAAAACATTATCATTAATATGAAGTATAGAGGTATCTATTTTGTTGCACTGAAACTTTATTGTATCTAGGTTGCCATCACCATCTAAATCATAATGATACACTGTATTTGCCTCATAAAAATCTAAGATGTCCGCTTCTACTGCTAATGCTGTGCTTCCTAGCATTAATGCAAAAAAGATTGCTAATACTATTGTTTTTTTCATTCTTGTTCCTCCTTCAAATTTCTACAGTTTAATTGAGTTTGTCTTTTTCCGTCTATATTATACCATAGATAGACAACAATTACGATATGATGAAGTGTAAATTTTTTAGTTAGAGAGATTATGATGTTGATCTTAATATCTCAATGATTAAAATGAAAAAGAAAATTCCTGATGGAATTTCCTTTTCTTTGGTTATACTTAAAGTTTTTGCCTTTAAAGAAAACACAACACACTTTATTCACTACCACAAAATCTCGTGATTTTCAAATACTAAATCCTAAGCTCCTTGTAAATCAAGGGCATTACTATTTATTTCTTTAACTTTATTAATCAATCTACGAGCAATCTCTTTTTTATTCTCAAATAATCTCACAATGCTGCCATACCGATTAAATGGATGTCTCTCAAATATAGTCATCTTTGCTACCTAATTTGTTCCAAAGTAAGTCTTCCAAGGTTTCCTCATACTTTGCTTTATCTTCATCACTCAATTGATCATAATGAACGCCTTCTTCAAGAAACTTTTGTTTTACCTCAACTGTATTGTAGAGTACAAGGCACTTCTCTTCCACTGCTTCGTACAGTTCATATGCAAAGGTTGGCACATTGTTTTCAAGATCAAATATTTCGTATGTATTCTTGTCCAAATCAGGTCAAAATGAGCTGGTGTAAATAACCTACTTCCGTTAGTTCGCTTAGTATCGTCAATCGCATTCATCATGGTTGGATAGATAGAGAAAACCATCCGACTCTCAGGATTATCTTTGTTGTCCAACAAGTTACACAGAGATAAATCAGGCAACAAATATTTGAAACTTTTCTTGCCATCTTTTCACTCCTCAATAAATTTTTATAATTACATCTATGAACAAGAGTTACAAAGCTTTCATACTTCCTTCAATAAAACTAAGTGATAAATTATTCACTTTTAACTCTCCATTCCAAATTTCAATTTCTCACTCTTCAAGCTGATCCCATACTTTGTTTTTCTCTATAGCATCAATTAAATCTTGAGAAGTACACTCCTTCCCATTTGACCATAAATTATATCCTTCCATAGCTGCTACAACTTGTTCTTCATTATCTTCTAGTGACTTGTTAAAAAACTCCTGTCCGACTTCAATATTACCTCCTAAAGTCATATTGAGTAATTTAAAACAATCTTCCATAGACATAAAATCTTTTAAGCTAAAGAAAGCCCCTTTTCCATTCATCAAAATAAGACCTAACTCAAATAAACTGATCTTTCTAAAACGATCATCTATCAATGTATAATTTCCCTCAAAAGAAGTAGAAACGGCTAAAGGGTAAACTTCTAACTCTTCAAATGTACAATCTATATTAAGTAGTTCTTTATATTCCTCAAAATGTTCTTCAGCATCTAAATAGATAGTATCTCGACTCAACTGATCTCCTGCTTTCTTTAGAGCATATTCTACATGATTAAAAATATCTCTTACATTTGCACGGGCATGAGTAGTTTTTAACTGAATAACAAATAAAGTCTGATCTTTATAAGCTAAAACATCAATCTCTCCATCCTTAATCTCATCACCTATTTTAAAAGAATACTCATAGCTAGGAATTGCATTAAATCCAGCCTTTTGAAATAACTCAGCAATTTGTCTTTCCATTTGAGCTGAATGCTCTTTGTGTTCATGCATTTTCTAACAAAATATCACTATTTGAATTCCAAAGAGCCCATTCAGGATATTTACCACCAACCTTAATCCACTGTTTAAATTTTTCTTCACTTTCAGGGACTAATTTACCATTTTCATCTGAACTAAGTTCTAATTGCCAATTTTGATTAGACCAAACTATAATTATCTATTTTCTCTGTGCTTGTGAAAAACCTTGATTACATGGAGTTAAAACCTTCTTTTCGCCAAAATCTACTATTGTTTTTTTATCTCAATTAGATTTACATTACTAACACTTATAAACTTCTTACCTAAAGTTTCAAAAAAAAATTATCTTGTCAACGTTCTAAATATATTTTACCAAAAGTCAAGACCTTACCACTTCATCCTCCAGAAATCTGCTTAACTCTTCAATCTCATTCTCGGAACCACTTAACAGTTCAAAAATATAATCACCTACAGACATATTGACACTACTTGCATCATTGAATAACGTTTTCTGCATAGATTTACGTACTTTAGAAAACTTAGCAATCCCTTTTGAACCTGGTAATCCTATATAAATAGTGGTTGGCTCAAGATATTGAAGGATATATGGTGAATGACTTGTGATAATAACTTTACAATCCCCAAGCAATTGAGATATAACACGTAAGTAACTTTGTAACAAACTAGGATGAATTGAGTTTTCAGGTTCTTCAATCGCTATGAGTGATAATCCATTTATATCTGCCAAAAATATACACACTAAAAGCAAAAATACTCTTTTAGCTCCATCAGACATACTTTCAAAATTTATAGGTTGATTTAAATTTTTATCAGTAATATAAAGAACATAAAACTGATTTGTCACTTTATAAGGTAAATCTTGAGGAATATTTGTTCCAGCACCATGCTCAAGTGTTAATTCTTCTACAGCAATATCAGTAACTTGTGGAAAGAGTTGCATAAAAGAATCTATTAGCAGTTCATACTTGTCAGGAAATTGTTTTTTAAGATGATATAGTGCTCTTGGAATATTTGCACTATTTTCAATCTCTAAAATTTCCTTATCTGTACGATTAAAAAGGACAGGCACGTACGGTGTACTTGCATCAAGATGACTTTCAATATGAACACTTAAATTATTAATTTTATTTACAATTTCATGGTAAAATAATGAATCAAACGCTTTTAATTTATTTATAATTAATCCGTTTGGTTCAATCACAATTTTATTGATGCATCTTCCCGTTTCCGATGTTTTATAAAATGAACTATCTTCTGTCCTTTTAATATATTGATTATATTTTTGATTCTTACCATCTATTTTTACTTTAAGCCATTCTCCAACAATCCTTGCACCTTTTCCATCATCCCTTACCCAAATGAATTGATAGCCATATATGATATGTAACATTATCAATTGTGGTTTGCATTTCAAATTCAATTCTATAATCTTTGGAAGCCATCTCTTTATTGCCTCTTCGCTGTTTAGTGTGGATTTCAAGATATATTAGCATATAACCATTCATTTTACAATTATAAGTTTATTTAGTTTAAAACTAAGCTGACACCATTTGAAAAACTATGTCAGCTTGTGTAATTAACTATTAGGACTAAGGTAGCCTATCAAAGACTAGGTCATATTCAAGTGCAAATCTATTTTGAGAACGGAAACTAAGAATATATAAATATTCAGAATTACCCTTATATATCTTTAATCACTCCTCATAAACCTAAAAAAAGGAGATTTTTTTCTCCAAAGTACCCTAGCATAATTAAAATTGTAATTTTAATATTAAGATTGCCATTCCTACTTTTTTAAAGATACATTTTATCCAAAAAAGAAGAATGGCAAAGTTATTACTATTTATTTCCCAATTGAGTTTTCCAATTTGCTTTGCTAATGACTTCCAAAGCTTGTTTTTTTGTAATTACTTTATTTCTGCAATCCTTATGCTGAAATTCATTTTCAGGGCAATAGCCCAATATTTTACAATTAGGTCCTGCTTCTTCAAATAAGTCAGGAGCAACTTGTTTACATAAAATTAGCATTTTATTAGCTAAATCGCGAATCTCTGCTTGTGCGTTTTTACAGCATCGAATGCTAAACCAATCAATTAAACTATGAGCATTCATCCCAATGAGTGCTTTAAATTCCGTAGCTTGAGGTTTTAAATATCTTAAATCTTCCTCTGAAATATCTAAATGCACTCCGGTATCATACCATAATTCCAGCAAATTCAGTATTTCTTTTGTATCAAAAGATTTAATAACAACATCTACATCTTGTGGTAAATAGTCACTTAATGAAGTTCCATCCCTTAAAAAAATATTATCGACAGCTATTTTATAATCACAATGTATATTTTTTATTGATTCTGGGATTACTAGATCATACGACCTTTTACCATTTTTATTAGCTCTCCCTGTTTTTATCATATAAGATGCCAATCTTTTTCGAACTAATTGTACCTCTGTTACTCTTGAATATCCTTCTATGCCAAAAATAAAAAAATCAAATTCCACCGCAGCTTTATGCCCGCTATTAAGAATCTTTTTGACTAACTCTTTTGAATAAGGAGATGCAATAATTTCGTCCAAAGAACGTTCAGACTTTACAAATCTAGCAGCCAAATCCGTAAATATTTTTCCTCCACCTGCTAATAATACTACTTTTCCTTCACCAATATATGAAATATTCATTGTATTCTCCCCTACTTTTAAATTAGTTAATTTTAAAAATAAAATTTTCTAGTTTTAATGAATAATAATTTTTTTACTTTTCCTACATTCTAGCCACTACCTATTTGCCTAATAAATTTAACAACATCCATTTCTAGATCCTCGGGTCTTAAATAATCTTTTTTTTCAATTTTCTCTTTTTCCACAATATATCCCTATCTTATAAAATTTTTTTTTGCCTTGTTCGTCACTAATATTTTTAATCTATTCTATTCTATTATAACATTATCAACAACTCATATCAACAAGACTCTTATATTAAATTCCCCAAAATCTCAGTATTTATTCATAAAAATTGGTAAAAGTGACCCATAGATTAACTATTTTTTTGCAACAACATCCTTATAACCTCCGAGAATGATACAATTGCTCATGCTCAACTTCCAAATAATCATGTCCATCTACCTCAGGCTTCACTAACTCCTCAATAAAAGCTCTATCATTTTGATAAATATTTATCATAACCTTTATAACTGCAGGATCAAACTGATCCTTTGCATGTTCTTCCAACTCTAAAACTGCTTCATCTATTTCTAATTTCCTACGATATGGTCTGGTGCTCGTCATAGCATCAAAAGAATCTGCTACAGCAATAATTCTGGACATAAGCGGAATCTCTTTTCCCTTCAAACCATCAGGATAACCTTTGCCATCATATCTTTCATGATGATGTTTAACTATATTAGCTATATGATGTAAGCTTTGAACTTTGCTTAATATCTCAAATCCTTTAACCGAATGCTCTTGCATTATCTTAAATTCTTCCTCTGTCAATCTTCCAGGTTTATTTAAAATGGAATCTGGAATTCCAATTTTACCTAGATCATGCAAATGAGCAGCAATATGTGTTAACTCAATCTGTTTCTGCTCTAAATTCATTTCATAAGCTAGTCGTTCAGCCAATAATGCTACTCTTTCAGAATGACCATATGTATAATAATCCTTAGTCTCTAATGCCTTAACAAGACTCTCTACAAATTCATGAAAATTAATGTTTGAAATAAGATATGAATTCATCAGCAATCCCCCTTACTAATCTTCAATTCATTTTATTGAAGAACATACTTATATTATAATCTTATTGAAAATGATTGTCAATATCATTTTGAAGTATTTTGAATTTTGGGTAAAAAAATATACCCTGAAATGTTAGGCTTAAACCACACATCTCAAGGGTATCAAATCTAAACGGACTTCAGAGGCACAATATATGCACCCTGTGATGTTTGGATAATTTCAACCTCAACACCATAGACTTCCTTTAAATTATCTATTGTAAATACTTCAAATGGTGAACCACAAACATGTATTCCTTTTTTTCCAAACAAAAATACTTCATCTGAATATCTTGCAGCCAGATTTAAATCGTGAATAACCATAATAATAGTAACGGAATTATCATGAGCCAAGTTAGATAATAGCTCCATAATTTCTAGCTGATGATTCATATCAAGATTGGAAGTTGGCTCATCTAATAAAAGGATCGAAGGTTTTTGTGCCAAAGCTCGTGCTATGGCAACTTTTTGACGTTCACCACCACTTAAAGTCTGAATCTCTCTTTCTGCCAAATGGGTAATTTTTAATTTCGCTAAAATAGATTCTACAATCTTAATATCTTCTTTGCGAACACGCCATTGAATATATGGTCTCCTGCCAAGTAATACGGCTTCAAAGACTGAAATAGAAAATGTATCTTTTTCATTTTGAGGTACATAACCCATGACTTTTGCTAAATCTCGCGGTTTTAAAGATGATATTTCCTTTCCGTCTATAAACACAACTCCTTCTTCTGGTAAAAAGATTTTGTTAAGACATTTAATCAAAGTGGATTTGCCTGCTCCATTAGGGCCAACAAAACATGAAATCTGTCCTTTTCGAATATGTAAATTGACCTTCTCAAATATCTTATTTTGCTCATATGAAAAACTCAGATTTTTCGCTTTTAAACTCATTTCCAATAACTCCTTCGTTTTTTAATCACCAGGTAAAGAAAGAAAGGTACCCCACATATAGAAGTAATTATGCCCACTGGTAATTCTGCAGGATTAATGATAATTCTAGCTACTGTATCAGCAGCTAACAAAATAATAGCACCTAATAAACCAGAGCTTATTATCAAAAATCGGTTATCATTTCCGATAACCATTCTACAAATATGTGGCGCTATGAGTCCAATAAAACCAATAATTCCAGTAAAAGCGATCACTGAACTTGTTAAAAACGCTGTAATCACACAACCATTTCGCCGAAGCTTTTCTACATTGATTCCTAAATTTTTCGCTACTTCTTCTCCGGCATTAAGTGTGTTTATATCCCAAGCAAATTTATAAAGAACTAGTACTCCCAAAAGCACAATGGGAGTCAGAATTATAATATCAATCCATTCTGCACGATATAAACCTCCCATAAGCCAAACCGTAAGCTCACGAAGTTGTTCATGATCAGTCAGATACTTTAATAATGAAACTCCTGCTGAAAAAAGATAACTTAAAGCAACACCTGATAAAATTAACACAGATGCACTGCCACCTTTCATCGAAGCAATTGCATTTATCAACAAAATAGTAAGTAATCCCATTAAAAATGCTCCAAAAATAATTGTCCAGGAACCATACTTCGCAAATTTACCTCCAAAGATTACTCCACCCAAAACAATACTCAATCCTGCTCCAAAGGCTGAACCTGAAGAGACTCCTAATGTATAAGGACTTGCTAATGGATTATTCAGAAGAGATTGCATTACAACTCCACTGCTTCCCAATGCTAGTCCTGTGATAACCGCTAAAAGAACTCTTGGCATTCTTAGTTGTAAAATTACCCCTTCTATAAAACCAGAATACTCTTTGTTTGATAATCCTATTTTCTTTAACAAAACACCGTAAACCTCAGCAATTGAAATGTTAGCTGGCCCTAAAGTAATGAAATATAACATACTTAACAGCAATAAAATCAATAATATAGCTAGAAAAGTATATCTTTTTGAAAGGCTCTTAAGATAAACTCCCTGCCTATCTACACATTCCATATGGTTCACCTCCTAAAAATAAGGTCGCATGCTTAAAATTTGCATTGCGACCTTAAATACTTTATTTTTCATTCATCTCTACACTCTAGTAAACTACTGGATTGCTCGATTCAAATCCATAAAAATCCTTTAAGAGTTTTTTGTGAATTTGTTCTGGATCAATATCTTCAAATTTCTCAGGGTGCAGCCATTTTGCATAATATAAACTTCCAATTACAGAACGTAAGCCATTATGGATCTCCCAACTGATCACATGAACATTATTATTCTTAACAGCATCAGTTTCTTTAAGTCCCTGTCTAGTCATGATCTCTTCAAAGGTTTGTTTCATTATTTCTAAAGAATCACCACGACTTGCCATTTTAACTATAACTTCAGGATTCCGTTCCCAAATATATTCACTGGATACCACAGGATACTTTCCTTCTGCATCATGACAAATATTTTTTCCACCTGTAAAGATAATACGTGGAGTACAACTTGCTCCTGCGCTTCCAGTTTTATATGGCTTGTTCCATTCCCAATATACACGAACTTTTTCTTCATCAGATAAACCTGCCAACCGTTCTTTGATCAAGTTTTCATAGCTGGAAATAAAACTTACTAATTTTTCTCCACACTCTTGATTTTCTACTATTAACGCTAGATTTCGAATAACTTGAAAAAGTCGTTCTGGATCTGAACCTCTTTCTACTATTACAGGAACACCAAAAGCTTCGAATTTTTTACGAACATCATCTTTTAACATAGTATCTGCAATAATCACATCTGGATCCAGTTCTAAAACAGCTTCAATCTGAGGTTTAGCTGATGACCTTGCTACGACTGTTACATCAGCTAATATTGGTGGAAATACAGATTTACTATCTCTTCCAACAATCTTGTCTCCTGCATTAAGTACACAAAGAATTTCATTTAAAGCTGAACTTATACAAACAATTCTCTGAACAGGTGCATTAATTTGAACCTCTACCCCATCATAATCAACCAAAGTAACCTTTTGATCAGCGAATACTAATCCAGAAATAGTACTAACCATTAGAAGTAAAATAAGGCAAACAATGATATTTTTTTTGCTAGAAACCATTAGATATTTCCTCCTTTTTTTTAGTTAATAATTAAAAAACCCCTTACATAAGCAAGGGGTTAAAACAAGAGCAACTGTATTAACAGATTACCACTCGTTTCAACCCTCCCCTCCGAAAGATTTGAACATAATTTAACAGGCAGGTCTCCTGGCTTGTGATTCCTCTGCACCCAATTCGCCTTCCCAGTTTCCCAGTGGCATAATACAATCAGGGCATCCTCACATACAGTAACGGGGGCTGCAACGGACTTTCACCGTTTTCCCTTTTCATCCACAATCATGGACACCTATTAAATTCATTTAATTAAGTTTTGAACTTTTTATTCTCAACTTTTACTTATTTATTATAACATGATAAAGTAGTGATGTCAATTTTTATGATTATATATAATTTAATTAAAATCAATCTAATTTAAACTAAAAAGGAAGTTTTTTAACTTTAATATTCAATCCCAACACATGCTTTAATCTTTTGATCAATTGGATGAACTTCTTTTTTCATCACGGTAACATAATCCCTTTACCTTCGCTTGTATATACATGCACCAATCCTTGAGACATTATTTTCACTCTTCATTCTTTGCGTTAAAACCCAACTTTCTTAAGATTTCTTCAATCTCTTTTAGCGTATTAACTTCTTTTATATATTTTATATCTGGTTTTTCAATTAATATAACAGAAATCCCACAATTGACTGCGGCTTCTAACTTTTCTCTCAATCCACCACGTTTACCACTATTCTTTGTTACCAAAACTTGAATATTATATTGATGAATTAGTGCTATATTCATTTCCATAGAAAATGGCCCCTGACAGGCGATAATTTGACCTGGAGGTATTCCCAAATCCCAACAAGTCTTTAGTGAAGAAGGTAGTGGTAACACTCTTGCATAGACTTTTTTCATCTGATTCTGAATCAGGGAATCAAACAAAGGAAGTTCCTTACTACCAATAGTCAGTAATATTCGTTCAAAGGGTTCAAGATGTTTTAGAGCATCTTCATAAGTTTTGACCCGCTTAATTTCTGCAATTTCATCTGGTATAAGGCTTTCCCGCTCCCATCGTAAATAATATATTCCAGTCGCTTTCACAGCATTTTGTGCATTTTGAGAAGCAACTACCGCAAATGGATGAGTAGCGTCTATTAAAACACTAATCTTCTTCTCTTCAATCAAACCAATTAATTCCTCAACTCCTAAAGGTCGATGAATCGATTCTATACCCTTTTCTAATAAAGAAACCGCGTATTCTGATACAGTGGAAACCAACAAAGGATATCCTCTTTGATGCAATACACTTGCTAATTCTCGACCTTCACTGGTTCCTGCCATGAGCAAAATCATCAATAACCCCTTGGAGTAATTATTCGCCCTTTTGAAATATAGGTTTCAGAGTTCCCAATAATCAATGTAGCAAACATGTTAACTTCTTCATGTGGAATTTGAGCTAAGGTCGTAACTAACATCTCTTCTTTTTCTCTGGTTCCATTCCAGACAATCCCCACAGGCGTCTCTGGTTTACGATACTTAAGAAGAATCTCTTGTGCTTCAATCAGATGAGAGCGACGTTTTTTACTCCTTGGGTTATAAAGGCTAACTACAAAATCCCCTTCACCTGCAGCATGCAATCGTTTCACTATCTTTTCCCATGGAGTTAAAAGATCACTTAAACTGATTACGACAAAATCATGCATCAATGGAGCTCCAAGCCTTGAAGCTGCTGCTAAAACAGCTGTCACTCCTGGGACTACTTCAATTTCAGCATCTACTCCCATTTCTTCTGCTAATTGATAAACCGGGCCAGCCATCCCATAAACCCCCGCATCCCCACTACTAACAAGCGACACAGTTTTTCCTTCCTTAGCTAATTCAATCACCTTTTTAACCCGATCAATCTCTTGCTTCATTCCATTAGATATAACTTCCTGAGTCTGTATTAGATTCTGGATAAGTTCAATATAAACTTTGTATCCGACAATTACATCAGAATTGATGATAGCTTTTCTTGCTCTAGGTGTGAGATAATCTTCGCTACCCGGGCCAATACCAACAACATAAATCATTCCTGCCATATATTTCGCCTCCTTCTTTTGTCATTAATAACTATTAACTCTTATTTCTTAACTAATTAAATTTCTCTCATTATTGCAACAGTTACCCCATCTAATTTCTGTCTTCTTAATACCCACTCACCTTTTTCTGTTCCTAGAAAAACCGTTGGTTCGGCGACTCCGCCTACACCGATGGTTTTTTTTACAAACTCTGAGATGGAAAATTTATCTTCTACCGCCTTGACTTCTTCGGTTGAAAAAATTTGTAATGATAAATTGTAAGCATCACAAAGTTTATGTAATCCAACTTCATCCTGTTTGATATCAATTGTTGTAATTTTTGAAATCGAATCAGGGCTTACATCGGCAGTTTTACATGCTTTCAATAATGCTTCTTCTAATTCTGCTTTTGTCTTACCCCTTTTTAATCCCATACCCACAACTAGATTTTTGGGGCGTAAGATCAAGGTGGGTAATGCCCATTTTTCTAATACTTCTTTTGAAATTAGTCTGTGAGTGATCAAGACTACTCCCTTCCATGATGAGAATAACTTTTTTATCTCTGAGATTTCTAAATTTAAAAATTCATCGAGATTATTTCGTTCTTCCACTAAAATAGATACATTTAATGGATAAGATAAGTCAGTGTATAATCCAACTTTTTCTCCATCAATCAACGCACCACTGATAAATTTTAGATCATGTAATCGTTCAATCTTCATATTATATTCTTTTGCTATAAGATCAAAGGCTGGTACTTGATGAAGATCGGTTGAAGTTGTTATTACTGGTTTCGCCTCCAAAATCTCTGACAGGGTTCTAGCTAACTCATTTGCTCCACCTAGATGCCCTGAAAGTAACGAGATTACATATTGACCATGGTCATCTATTACTACCACTGCGGGATCAGTCTTCTTGCTTTTTAGAAATGGAGCGATTTCACGAACCACTATTCCTGTTGACATCACAAATATCAGACCATCATATTTATTAAAAATCTCACCAACAAACGATTTAAATGGCTTTCCTATCACAAGATCTCTCTCTAAGGTACACATTTCTGCTTTCAGATATAAATCCAAATCTTCTATAGCATTCTGCAACTTGCGACAGACTAAAACTCCACTTTTTGAAAAGACAATTGCCGCTAGACGCTTTTTCACCGCTAATTGTTTATTAGCATTTAGTCGCACTTTTTATCATCCTTTGCCTGTCGAAATTCACTAGAAAAGTGTGAAGCATATAATAATGACTCTTCATCTCGATCTTCTCTTAGAAAATCTCCTACCATAATTAAAGCTGTTTTAGTAATTCCTGCATCTTTAGTTAATTGAGCAATATTATCCAATTGTCCAATAACCTTTTTCTCTTCTGGCCAAGTTGCTTTATAAACTACTGCTACAGGTGTAGTTGAAGGATAATGTTGACTCAACTCGTTTACTACTTCATCGAGCATTCCTACACTCAAAAAGATAACCATTGTTGATTGGTGTGCAGCAAGTTTGGCAAGTTTTTCTCTCTCAGGGACTGGTGTACGTCCTTCCATTCGCGTAAGAATCACAGTCTGTGCTTTATCAGGTACTGTTAATTCTCTTTTTAATGCTGCTGATGCTCCACAAAAAGAACTAACACCTGGAATAACCTTATAAGGAATACCTTCCTTGTCTAAGCGATACATCTGCTCTTGTATAGCTCCATAAATCGCAGGGTCGCCAGTATGAACACGAACTACTTTTTTATTTTCTTTAATCCCATTTACCATTACTTCTGTCGTTTCATCTAAGTCCATTGTTGCACTATTATAAATCTCGCAATCCGGGCCAGCCTCTCGCAAAACTTCAGGATTAACCAATGATCCCGCATATACGATTATATCTGCTTCTTTGATAAGTTTAGCACCTTTTACGGTGATTAGCTCTGGATCGCCTGGCCCTGCTCCGATAAAATAAATCATCATTTCACATCCTTTTTCTTAAATTTCATAACATGTGGGGGCTAAAGTTCACAGTTAAGTTTAGAGTTTACGGTTAATAGCATAAACACTTTAGTGTTAACGTTCACGTCGAATGATCAGTGTAGTTAGATATGGCAGTTTGGTTTCATCTGTGTCTAAAGAAGGAATATCTAAGTAGATTTTTTCTTCTTTAAGTCCTAGGTTGCTGACCATGTATGAGTTGGTCAGTAGGTTTTTTCTTTCAAGGAATGCATATATTTCTTCGAAAACTCTATTTACTTTTAAAATAACCACTGTGTCGAAGAATTTGAGAATTTGCTCTAACTCTTCTAAATCTTCAGTACCAGGCAAGACAGCTAATTTTTCGTTTCCTTGAACTAATGGGATGCCTGCTTTGGCACTAGCAGCTTGAAAAGATGTAATTCCAGAGATCGTTTCAGCATTATAACCTTGTTTGCTTAATAGTTGATGAATATAACTATAAGTACTAAAAACAAATGCATCTCCAAGTGTTAAAAAAGCAACTTCATCTCCCTTATCTAAATACTTAGCAATTTCTGCTGTATTCTCTTTCCAGGCTTGATCTAAAACCTCTGAACTATATGACATTGGATAGACCTGTTCTAAAATCTGTGCATCAGTTGGTATATAGTCTTTGACAATCTCATAGGCTATACTCTTCATCCCTGCTTTCTTAACTGGTAGTACTATGACATTAACTTTTTGTAAAATCTGATATCCCTGCATCGTTAGCAAACCCTGATAGCCAGGGCCAACTCCAATTCCATAAAAAATACCTTTCATCTTTACCTCCAAGAATGTTTTATCTTATTTAATCTACATAGTCTTTATCTCTATCTTATATAATTCAAGAAATCTTTTTCAAAGGAGCAGCGTCTTTTGCCCGACTTCCATGCCCCACAACAACTAACTACCCAATAACATACCTAATAACATGTATCGGATTTTCTCCTTGATACATCGAATACCCACCAATCTCTCTAATCCTACTCACTTGAAGTAAAACAACTTCATGAATTAACTCTCGCTCTTTAAAAAAAGACTGTGCTTTACTCAACGTATCAATGGTTACAGTATTCATCACTAAAATTCCATTTTTCTTTAAATGACTAACAGCATACTGAAGAATATCCTCAATATTTCCACCAGTCCCTCCAATAAAGATTCGATCCCATTCTTCATCTGGAAGACAGTCTGGAGCTTTTCCTTTAATTAACCCTACATTCTCTAATCCAAGCTTTTTAAGATTCGCATCTATCAATTGACAGGCTTCTTCTTTCATCTCTACAGAAACAACCCTACCATTAAACAATCTTCGTGCCATCTCTAGAGTAATCGTTCCTGTACCTGCTCCAATATCAAGAACATGATGATCAGGAAATAAATCTAATTTTGCAATCGTAACTGCACGAACTTCAGGTTTAGTCCAAGGAGCATTACCCAAAATTAATTCATCTTTTGAAATCATTCCTGTTCGATACAACTTTTTACCACTCATTGTCAATTATCACCACCGACATACCAAATTGATCCATCAAAGCAATCTCTTTAACACTACCTATCGTAATCTTTTCATCTGGATATGAAAGGTTTTCTCCAACAATAACTCTATAATTTTCAAAAGATGAATTACCATCATCCGTACTTAGTAATCGCTTACATATATTAGTTGGATTCAATTTAGAATCTGTTAGAAGCGCCAACTTCCCATGTTGATGTACTAATTCTTTTAGATTTCCAAGCTCTCTTCCATGACAACTTGTAAGATAATAATTCTGCCAAGGAGTCGCTATTTTAGCAAACAAATATTGTACAGAACTGACACCAGGGATCACTTCTAAACTTTCTGGCGGAAAATGCTTTCGTAAAAATGCCAAAAGACTATAAAATCCCGGATCTCCTGCCACAACAATTCCAATCAATTTGTCTTTTTCCATACTAAACAGATCAATATAGTCGGAAAAATTTGCAGAATACTCCAAAAAGGGCACACCTACCCCTTCAAATAATCGTAAGGCTCGTTTGCTACCAAAGAGCAAGTCACACTCCCGTGCCTTTTTTAATGCCATTGGCAACAAATAATCTTCTGACCCTGGGCCAACGCCAATCACCCGAATTTTCTTTTTTCTCTGATCTGATGATATCATATATCCCACCCTTCATTTTTCCAACTTTTCGCTTTCTCACTTTCAGCTAATACACCTTTATCAAAAGTATAAAGAACCACACCTACTTCTAATTTTCCATAAACATATTTTTCACACCGCTTAGCAATTCTCTCTGCAATAGGCGAATAAATATGACTAAGATTCGCTTGATCAATTAATTCAACTATTGTCTCGGTTGTACTAGCCTGAAAAATATCTTCTACTAATTTTTGACTACCACCAAAACGTGCTACTAAACCTGCGAATATTTCCTGTCTTGCATCAGCAACACGACTATGAGTATGAAAAATGCCTCCTGAAACCTTAATCAACTTCCCAACATGCCCAATTAGTAAAACCCGTTTTAATCCTTCATCAGCACATACCTCTAAAAGATATCCTATAAAATTACTCGTTTGAATCAAATATCTTGAATCTATATTATATTGCTCTAAGGCAACTTTTTCACCATAATTTCCTGGAACCAATACACCAAACTTTGCTCCGCTTTTTGCCAATTGTTTAACCTTTAATGCCAGAGAAATACGATAGGCCTCCTCAGACATTGGCTTAACAATTCCAGTGGTTCCAAGAATTGATATGCCTCCTTCTATTCCCAACTCTGGATTAAAGGTTTTTTTAGCAACCTCTTCACCACCTGGTACAGAAATTTCCACTTCTATTCCCTTTTCTTTTGGAAGAAGAGATTTTATTGCATTTACAATCATCTTCCTAGGAATTGGATTAATAGCAGGTTCTCCTACTGGAACTTGTAACCCTCGACGGGTTACCTGTCCAACTCCTATCCCCCCTTTAATATGAACACCTGGCTGATCTGACCATCTAACCTTAGCATAAATAATCAAACCTGTTGTTATATCAGGATCATCTCCACCATCTTTAATTACACCTGCTGATGCTTCCTTAAGTTTATAGACTGCATCGACAATTGGCAGCGTAACAATTTCTTCTTGAGGCAAAGTTATCGTTTCTTTATCGGTTTTCTTATTATTAATCAGCATCCAGAGTGCACCTTTAGCAGCTATTGCAGCACAAGTTCCGGTTGTAAATCCTATCTTAAGTCGTTTACCTTGATGTAGTACATATTCTTCCATCTTCCATCCTCCCCTAAGGAGTTATATTTCCTTTTAATTCATATAGAATGGAATTCATAATTGCTGCAGCCACCGTACTTCCACCTTTACGTCCACGAGTTATAATATAAGGAATTCCTAGTTCTCTAACTAATTCCTTCGATTCAGCAGCGCCGACAAAACCAACTGGTACACCCACAAGACAAGCAGGTTTACATAAACCTTGATCTATAAGTTCTTTTAATTGAAAAATTGCTGTCGGAGCATTACCAAAGACAAAGATAGGGCGCACAAAACGTTCAGTAGCAAATCGTACAGCTGCCATCGAACGAGTTATACCTTCAGATTTTGCCAATTGAACTACTTCAGGATCACTAATATAACAATGATACTCTACTCCCAATCCATGCAATACCCGTTTATTAATTCCTGATAAAGCCATCGTCGTATCAGTAATAATCTGTAAATTATTTAATAATGCTTCTTTCATCTTTTCAACAAAATCATCACTGTATTCTAAAAGATCCGCATATTCAAAATCTGCTGTCGTATGTATCACTCGCTTTACTAGAGCTCGCATCTTTAGAGGAATATCATGAATTTTAGCGCCTAATTCCTCTTCAATAATCTCCATACTTCGTTTTTCAATCCCCATCGGATTTTTTATATAATCCATCTTATTTCCCCCTAAACTAAGTATATTTTTGTAAATGATCCATTTACAAAAACTTCTACACCGCCTGATACTGTTTTCAAACTCCAGAAATATGGATAACTTTCCAAAACTCCTGCTTTTTTTAGTTCACTTTTTAGTTCATTAAATTTTACCACCATCGGGTCACACATTATCCCTAAGACTGTTCCACTGTGAGCAACCTGAACGCCGTAGGCACCTAGTGAAAGAGATATATCTACAATCTCTTTAAGCCCTAGTTTAGGTAAAATATTTTGCCACTGAAAACTATTCAATGTAGCAGCTTTCCCGATTAATCTTAAATTCTTATCACTAAAACCTTCTAGCATCAGCCTATACTCTTCATCTACCATCGGAACCGATAATCGTTTTTTATGAAATTCAACCGTATCAAGAGTAGCATTTAAACCTAAGACTAACAATTCCATTTCTGGATAAGGCCCGATTTTTTGCTGCAACTGAGCACTTTTTTGTTCAAATAATGTTGCTTCCGGGAAAATAATACTATCTGTCGGTTCAATCTGTACCATTAATTTTGCTAGTTCAGCACTGCTAAGAGATAACCCTAGAAAATATGCTAATCCTGCACAAGCCAAAGCTAAGTCAGCAGTACTACTTGCCATCCCTACACCTACGGGTATTTCAGTCTGATGTAGAAATCTTAATGAATCTAACATCTCAACATCAATTTGTAAAAAACGTAAAAGAGTAACCATACCCTGTTGCATCTTTTTCGGAAGCTGATTCCACAAAACTCCTTCTTCCTGATTTATAGTCAAATAATTATATAAATTAATCGGAGTTGAGATCAAAATTTCTCTTCCATTTAAAACTCCCTGAATAAGTTCTCCACATGAACCTGGCATTCGAAAGGTTTGCTTTTTTTTCTGCTGTAGATCAATTTGATTCATCTAAAACACCTTTTGATCAATTTTTAAAGACTTTTCTAAAGCTTGACATAGGTATTTATTGTTTTCGTGATCTTTAATTGCCACTCGAAAATAAGAATTATCCAATCCAGCAAAAGAACTGGCATCTCTGATTAAAATTCCTTCATCAATCATTCTAGCTTTTAAAACTCCAACATTCAAATCTTCTCTTTGGATTTTACATAAGATAAAGTTTGCATCTGTAGGATATACCTGTATATCTGGTAATTTTCGAAGAGCATTAGTAAAATACTCTCTTTCAGCGAAAATCCAATCCTTTGAACGCTGAAGATAATCTATATCTTGAAGAATTCGTATCCCAATCTCAACAGCTAAACTATTAACTGACCAGGGTATTTGCATCTCGTGCAACCTTTCGATCAATTGAGATGAACCTAAGCCATAACCTAATCGTAAACCTGGCATTGCGTAGAATTTTGTGAAAGCTCGAATGATCATCATCTGAGGATGTGATTTAAGCCACTTTAATCCACTCTTCTTTTCTGAGTCGAAAGCAAAATCGATAAAAGCTTCATCCAGAATAAGCATTTTATTTAATTGTCGTGTTTTCTCAACAATCTGCACTAGATTATCTTCTGCTACCAACTTTCCAGTAGGGTTATTCGGATGACACAGAATTACACCATCCACATGATTCAAATTATCAAGAATCTTATTTATAGGTAAAGAAAAATCATTCTCTGAATCCCGATAGACGATCTCTACCTGACCTCCGCCCAACTCAACCGCCTGCCTGTACTCACCGAAGGTTGGCATAGGGATTAAAACCTTTTTATTCTGAAATAATCTTCCCATGAGAAAAATGATCTCTGCTGCCCCATTACCAACTATGATCTGATCTGCATCAAGTTGATGGTGGTTGGCAATTGCATTACGCAAAGAAGTATAATAAAGATCAGGATAGCGTTCTAAATGTTCCCAGGATTCATTTAACACCACTTTTGCCGATCCAGGAATTCCAAGAGGATTGATATTACTGCTAAAATCAATCAATTTATCCGAATACTGATAAATATTTCCACCATGAATTACTTTAGACATTTTTCTCCCCTTTCAACTTGCTAATAAATAATAAGATAAACTATGCTAAAAAGCACTAACGCTAGTATTTCTGTTAGATACATTATATGATTAGTTTGAGAGATCATTCCCTCTTTAACAGGTTTCACCCGGTCACCAAGGGTCGCCTTTTCTACTATTTTTCCAAAATATCTATTTGACCCGCCCAGTCGGATACTTAATCCTCCTGCCACGGCAGCCTCAGGATGCCCTGCATTTGGGCTGGAATGATTTTTTCGATCTCTGAGCATAATCATAAAACTTGAGATTGCATCACCCTTTGTAATAAATACAGCAATTGGAATTAACATCGCTGATACACGGGCTGGGATGAAGTTGGCCCAATCATCCATTCTTGCAGAGGCCCATCCTAATTCTAAATATTTTTCATTTTTATATCCTACCATCGAATCTAATGTATTTACAGCTTTATAAGTCAGGGCCAACGGAACACCACCGATGAATGCATAAAACAATGGAGATAGTACACCATCCACGATATTTTCCGCAACCGTCTCAATCGTGGCCCGAATAACACTTCTTTTCGTCAATTTATCTGTCTCTCGTCCTACCAGATAGGATAAGAGCTTTCGTGCTTCTTTTAGATCACCTTTTTCTAACTGATTCATCACTTTACGACTCTCTTGTTCTAAACATTTAGCAGCTAAACAAGTATAGAGAAGTACTATTTGACCGACTATATAAAATACTGGATGCATGAGTTCCAACATCCTCAAGAAAAGTCTGCTCACATAAAAAGTGATTATTATAACGCCTAACCAAAGAATTACTCCTTGTATACGTTTATTTATCTTTAACTTTGTTACTCCTCGTTCAATTTTTTTAATAAGCCAACCAATTCCTCTAATCGGATGTGGAAGCCAATATGGATCACCAAAGACCCAATCTAAAAGTACTGCCATTCCGATGATTATTACCTTTTCCATTAAACTTCTACACCTTCTTTGATGATCTGATATATTTTATCTAAATCAACATGTTTTCGTACATGTTCTGCTAGTCGATCATATTCTGCTTCTTTTAGTTCAGCATAACTCTTTACGCTTCCCTCTTTTTCATCAAGACCTTTTTTTCTTCTAAGATTATTCAATAACTGACAAGTCCAGGCGATATTCTCAAAGATTCCGTGTAAATATGTTCCCATTACATTGCCTTGCTCATTAATTCCGCCATCCCACTCATCAACTGAGTGTAAGCGAATTGGTTGAGCGATCTTTTCGTCAAGATTAGTCTGGCCCATATGAATCTCATAACCCTTGATTGACATACCCTTCATTCCTGCAAAATAGGTCTCATCACTATATTCAAAGATTCCTTCTACCTGTCTGGTGGTCTTTTCTTCTGCCATCTCAGTCTCTGCATTTAAAATTCCAAGTCCAGGCAATGAACTTAAACTACTCTCAGTCTCATAAGGATCATGAAGCATCTTACCTAGCATCTGATATCCTCCACAAATCCCAATCAATAATCCATCATCACGAACATATTTTCTAAGTGCTGAATCCCAACCAGTTTTTTGTAAATATAGCCGATCCTCCAGAGTATTCTTTGAACCAGGGATGATAATTAAATCCGGATTATCTAATTCATCAGGCCGACGTACATAACTTAAAATTAAATCTTCTTCCATCTCTAGTGGGGTGAAATCTGTAAAATTAGAGATAAATGGTAATAAAATTACTTGTACCTTCAATCCATCTCCTGTTTCTCTTCTTTTAAATCGTTCTGTCACACTATCTTCATCATCAATCTGTACATTTGTATATGGCACTACTCCCAAAACTGGTACACCAACTAACTCTTCCAACTGATGTAAGCCCGATTCTAAAAGTTTGAAATCACCTCTAAATTTATTGATAATCACACCCTTAATTAAAGCACGTTCTTCAGGTTCTAAAAGCATCATTGTACCATAAAGGGATGCAAAAACTCCTCCTCTATCAATATCACCGATTAAAATCACAGGAGATTTGGCCATCTTCGCCATTCCCATGTTTACAATATCTCCACTTTTCAAATTAATCTCCGCAGGACTCCCTGCTCCTTCGATTACCACTAAATCAAATTTATCTGCCAACTTATCATATGTTTCCTGAACCATTTTGCCGAGTTTAGGTTTATATTTGAAATACTCACTAGCCGCCATGTTTTTCATCACTTTACCATTTACTATCACCTGTGAACCAACATCTGTAGTCGGCTTCAATAAAATTGGATTCATCTCTACAGTCGGCTCAATTCCTGCTGCCTCTGCTTGAAAGACTTGAGCACGTCCCATCTCCAAACCTGCTTTAGTTATAAAAGAATTCAACGCCATATTCTGTGATTTAAAAGGAGCTACTTTATATCCATCCTGATAAAAAATCCGACAAAATGCTGCTGATAAGAGACTCTTGCCTACAGATGAGGCAGTACCTTGAAACATGATTGAACCTTTCATAATATACGCCTTCCTTTCTACCTAACTGACTCATTCCGATACTTCACACATTTTTTTATAAATCCATAGGCTAATCTAGGATTACTATAAAAATGTAAATGTGGATAACCCGCAAGTAAGTTTTTCATGGTTACCCCACATTCCCAGTTTTTTTTTCTTCTATTAATATTGTAAGAATAATTAAGTTCATCGTCATCCTGAATCTTTGAATAATGAAATTCATGAGCTGGAATAATTTCTCGGCTTAAGTCAAATAGATTCTGACCCAACTCAACCTCTACATATCCAAATCTCTGCAACTTTGAAGTCATCATACTCATCGTAGGAATCACACCAACCATCTGATATGTATCATCTTCAGCAGTTTTTATCTCTTGAGTAAGATACATTAAACCTCCACATTCTGCATAAGTAGGTAATCCCTTATTTATAGCATTCTTGATTGAATTACGAAGAGATTGATTTTCTTCGAGTTGATTTGCAAAAACTTCAGGATAACCTCCTCCAATATATAACCCATCTAGATTATCAGGTAATTTGACATCATGCAAAGGGCTGAATTCAACTAACTCTGCCCCAAGCTCTTTTAAAAGATCAAGACCATCTTGATAATAGAAATGAAATGCTTCGTCATAAGCAAGACCTATCCTAACTGGATGATCTAGATTCAATTTGGCTTTTAGCTTACTTATTTCGTTTGAGCAAGTTAGCGAAATCTTTGATTCTAAGTCAAATGGTATAGCATTTTTTGATAGCTCTATCAACCCATCAATGTCAACAGACTCTTCAACCATTTCGGTTAACTGTTCAACTTGACTTTGGAGTTTATCCACTTCAATACCAGGAACTAAACCTAAATGCCTGCTTTTCAAATGAATCTGATCAGTTTTCTTCAAATAACCGAAACATCTTATTCCAGTATCTCTTTCGATAGCTTCCTTTAGTAATTTATAATGAACTTCTCCACTCACTCGATTAATAATAACACCTGCTAAATTAACTTCTTTATCGTAAAGTTTATAGCCCAATACCTGGGCTGCCGCACTTGCAGAGATTCCACTTCCGTCAATTACTAAAACGACGGGTGCCTTCAATACTTTTGCTAAATGTGCAGTACTTGCCTCATGATTTGTTCCTCGTCCATCATATAGACCCATGACACCCTCGACTATCGAAATATCCGCATCTATACTGTTCTTATAAAATAGGTAAGCAATCTTATCTTCATTTAATAGCCAGAGATCCAGATTTCGGGATTTAACTTTGGTAACATAACTGTGAAATCCAGGGTCTATATAATCTGGCCCTACTTTGTATGGTGCAATCTTCATCCCGCAACGACAAATTGCAGCCATAAGTCCCAATGTTATTGTCGTCTTTCCTACACCGCTCTGAGTTCCGGCGATCACTAAACGTGGTAATTTATGGGCCAACTCTTGCATCACAAATCCCTCCAAAAAAAGAACCCTGACCATTATATGGACAGGGTTTTTAGACTAGTTGTTTAAACAATCAAACATAATAACTGATAAGTAGTGTTAATATGTCGAGTCTATCCTCCCCACCGAAGGCAATCACTTCTCATAAAATGGCTGGTTTCCTGACTTGTGCTTCACTTTACTCCTGACTCCTTCCCAGGCGTTGGCCCAGTGGATTTAGTCACATGCATTTATAGATACATGTGATGTCAGTTTCATCTGCACATACAGTAACGGGGGCTGTAGTGGATTTTCACCACTTTCCCAATTAAGTCCTTTCGAACACCAACTTATGCATAATATTCAATTCTTTCATGGTTATAGTATCATAGATTAGGGGAAATTGCAATAGATAAGTGAAGAACTTTTTCAATTGCTAATTTTGTTAATGTTTTATTTTTTTATTCCAAATCATATATCTCAAACCACTCAAGTATTTTATAATTTCTTTCAACTCTATGTATATTTAATCCATGATCAGCATTTTGAAAAAAATTTCCATTCAAAGGTCTTTCCTAACTCACTTAATTTTACTGCTAATTTTCTAGATTATTCAACATTCACACTGTCATCTGCTTTTTCATATTAATCTCAGAATTGTTTGGCTTCAGAGTTCGTGGAAAAAAATAAACTGAATATAGGTAAAAGCACTATTTGGTTCTGCTCCCTGTTATACCTTATATATAAGTTACGAAAGAGGAGTACAAATGCCAAAAAACCGGTTTAGCGCTCAGCAAAAAGTAGACATTGTTCTTTGTGTAAAAAATTCTGAAGTATCCAGTAAAGAATTATGTAAAGAAGTAGGCATTCAACCAAAATCCTATTATTGGAATATCTTTATCAAAACTGAATCTAAAGGATTTTAAAAAGAAAATAAACGACTAAAAAAAGTTGTAGCAAAACTTTCTCTTAAAAATCATGTCTTAAAAAACGACATTTAAATGAGCATCTTGAAAAAGGCATATATAATCGCTTATTTGATGATGAAAAACTTGGACAAAGAGTACCGGTTAGATACTTCCAAGTCCAATATATATATCAAAACGATGAACTTTTATTGAAAACGAAACTGTCTATATCTCCCACAGACTATCAGAAACATCATCAAGCCGATCAATGGAAGATAGAAAACACCAAAGTTGATCAAATTATTTCCCATCGCTGACCCTGTATAATCCAATACTCCAACTTTATTTATAGGCCCTAAGTACCAATAAAGAATATATAAGACCTCAAAAGCTTTTGAACTTTTGCTCCAAACCCCCAAAAAAAATGCTAAGGTAGAGATAAACAGTGCACCGATTGTGATATAAATTAGGTTTACCCAATATCCCAATATCATAGAACGAACAATTACTGGAGTGGCGAATAGTACTGCCACGATAAACCCTGATCCAAACTCAGCCATCAATTGCCATGGCATAATATTCTTGGTAGAGAAGACAATCTGAGTGATTCTACTTTTGATCTCCCGAACCCCCATTCGGGACCAAATATTAATTGGCCATAACCAAGCGATGGGTAAAATCCACTGAAAAGCAGTCTCGTAACTCAAAGTTCCACTTAAAATCAGAATTATAGCTGTGATGAAATACCACCACCAAGGTTTTCCCATCAAATCAATTTTAATTTCGGCAACCAACAATCTGCAGAAATTGTTTTGCAATTGAATCCTTGGCAAAAATAATTGTGGTCTAATATATTCTTTGATCTGTACAGTTTCTTGTATGGGTATCATCTCTTTCGAATTTTTCCGATTTTCCTGAGTATAGTCAAATCGCTTAAAAAGGAGAGTCGATAGACTTAATAAGCCAAAGACAACAATAACCCAACCCATCCTTAGCAAGATCATCTGTCCTGTCCAGTCTATTCCATCCCAGACAAAGGTCCCAACCGTTTGACTTTGACCCAATAAGGTGAATCCACCATGATACTCAGGATAAATGAGTTGACAATCTTTGATCATCTGAGGAATGACAGAAGTCCCACCAATCAGATCAAGAAAATATATATTCTTCACTATGGGTATAAAAGCGGAAATCCAGATAAAAAAGTAAATTATATTACCAAAACTAGTTCTAAGAATGGGAACATTTTCAAATAATAGTGACAGAGCCGAGATAAAAATTAGTGTTGGAAACGTGATCAGCAAAAATGGTCGCATTAACAGCCATAAATTGATAGAGAGAGCCTCTCCCCGAATATATTGCATAACTCCACCCATAATGACCATCAGAATAGCGATCATCGTTAGAATGATTACGTTACCGATAAACTTACCAAAAATATACATAGTTTTACTAATGGGAGTTGTGGCAATAATCTGACCTACACCAGTTTCTTTGTCTCTTTCAAGGGTATCTTTTATAATATAAAAGCCGAATAAGGCTAGAATAAATGATGTCAATAAAGCCATAAGTGCTCCTATCCATGCAGAATTATAGATTCCTCTATATCCACTGAAATTCAGAGTCCCAAATTTGGAATCTCTAGCAGGTATTAAATTAATTCCAGCTATGATAGTCAATCCGATTGTTACCAAAAAGCTATATCTTCTGATCCGTTGTAAAAAATCTGAATATCCTATGGCAAATATGGTCTGTAAAAACTTCATCTTACACCTCCCTGAATAATGTAGTTGTAAGGTCTGATTATCCTAAAGATATGATCACCTATTACATTAATAGAAATATAGATTTAAAGTTTGTATTTAGACAATCTATTCTTAATAATTTTTTAAAGTTTACAGCAGTTTCAATGTGCTTTTTATCGCTTTAGATAGTATTTTATCTTGAATAGAGAATAATGTTTACCTTATGGGAAGCGTTAAAAGAAGTCTATACCCGTGAAAAAGCCTATTACTCCATCCTGATGATTCAGTGATTAGCAGATTGAATTTCTGTTCGAGAATTAATCGTGTCACCCGTAAGGCTGTTTATCTTCCTAAATAACACGGAACTGTTGTATTCAACCCTAAAAATAAAGATGTTTATTTAATGATAAGTTCCTTCATTCTTTGGGTAGTGGGTTAGATGTTGCTTCTGATTTTTCTTATGTAGCAATATTAATTCCAGATGGAACTTTATATCTAAAGATATTTAAAGCGGACCATTGTTCCAGATTTTCCATGACCAACAGAATTAATTATATATTTTTTTCTGAACTTTTCTAATTCTGAGCTTGAAATCATTGTCTCCCAAACCTGTCCATCTACAGCTGCTAAAAGTTCTTCTGGTTCAGAATATGTAATTAATTTTCCATGATTCATAATCGCAATTTTGCCAGCTAAAGTCTCAATATCTGCTACTATATGAGTAGATAGGATAATAATCTTTTCGCCAGCCAAATCGGATAACATATTCCGAAAGTTAATCCGTTCTTGGGGATCTAGTCCCACAGTTGGTTCATCGACAATTAAAATCTGGGGATTATTCAATAAAGCTTGGGCAATTCCAATCCGCTGTTTCATTCCTCCAGAATATGTACCCAACTTTCTTGTTGCTACATCAGCCAAATGAACTACTTCCAATAAATGATGAATCACTTTTTTACTAGCTGAATGGTTTAAACCTTTTAAAAGAGCGATATATTTTAAAAACTCGATAGCGTTTAGATTATCATAGATACCAAAATCTTGAGGTAAATAACCTAAAACACTGCGAATCTTATTCGGATATTCTTGTACGTCAACACCATCCCAAACGACTCTACCCAGAGTAGGCTTTGTAATGGTAGCTAATATTTTCAGCAAAGTAGATTTACCAGCCCCATTGGGTCCTAACAAACCAACTATACCTGGAGTAATTTCTAACTCAAAGTTTTGTAATGCCCATACCTTGCCTCTATATTTCTTACTCACCTGATCTACATGTAGTTTCAAATTTTACTCTCCTTTTCATGATGTTATTTCGCACTACAGCTATCAGATTCACAACTAGCATCACAATCTAATTGATTCTGAAAAGCTTTTGCCTGATGGAACAAACGCAATACAGCAGGGGCATTAAATTTGATCGATCTACACTTATGTCTACCATAAACTACTTTTGTAAAAGGACATCCACCCATGCAAATAGATAGCATCTTACAATTTTTACATTCCTTATCATTGAATGGATCAAATAAAAGCCATTTGGTTAAATTGGTATCAAATTGAGGTCCCTTTTGTACCGATCCCACTTTATCTTCTTCATGTCCGATATGATTCCAACATTTATATAAATCACCTTTTGGATCTACTACATAGCTATTTACACTTACTGCTGCACAGTTTGATGGAGTTGGGTACGGTACCATAACTTTTCCAAAGCCTCTCTCTAACATTTTGTTCATGAATTTTATCTCTTCTGAGGAAAAGTCACTCATAGTTAGACATTGCGTATTTGTACAAGTTCCTAAAGCATCATCAACTGGTGCGATGTAAAAGTGAACTTTATTTTTGAAACCTAATTTTTCAAACTCATCCAGTAAGTTATCTAAATAATGTAAGTTAGCCTTATCTACATTGTAACTTATTGATCTCTTCTTCAGTTTAAATTCAAATTATTCATCTTTAGCTATATATATGATTTCATTTTTATTACCTTCTTCTAAATAAACAAAGCACTCCTCAAGATAATATAGTTATATTTCAAATTACCATAATAATAATATAATGTCAAGTTTATTTACTACTTTTAGTTTCATTAATTTAAACATGAAATAAGAAACCTATTCGGGATGTAACATTTCATTGTACTTCAAAGCTTTTTTAAATAACTCCTAATAAAAAAGACTCCTTTATTGAAGCGAGTGTGAATTTGGACAATAAACTTACCTTGGTTTTGTTTTGCTTCAGAGCTTGTGGAACAAAAATATAACTGAAAATAGGTAACAGTTCTAGTACCTATTATCGCTGGAAAAGCAACTATGATAAAGAGGGTTTATTTGGTATAATAGATAAACCCCCTGTTCGCTACACAAAGCCTAATAAACTCTTGAAGAAAGAGATTGATAAAATTATCAAAATAGGTATGAATATTACTTACAATGATATAGATCTATTACTTTTGAGTTTGAAAAAATGGCAAATTATAAAGTATATAACTTTGATGATAAAAATGATTCTACTTCCAATCTGAATAAATCACTAATGAACTCATGATAAGATTTAAAAACTCTCTGTACAACATCTTCTTATGAAAGAATCGTTTATACTTACCCTGATCAAAATTCACATACTATCCTGGCATTATTCGAGATCCCATGAATGGGATGAGCTTTATTAAAAACGTGGTGTAAAACAACTATAATTTTTTTTAAAAAACCATGTCTGTTGGATCTTAAAATGCGTAATAGAGTAACTATTAAAGCAGATCTATTTCTTGCTGATAAATTTAATCAACATAAGTACATCCGAAGTTTAAGACCACTCATTGCTTAAAATATCCATCTCGTTAATACTTTTTTAACTTTGAAATACGAAATCTATTTGGCATGCTAATTTTCTTATATTAGTTGGTGTGAAATTTCTACCCTTAAATTTGAGTCTATAACCCATTAAAATTATACTTAAACTCAGAGTATTGTAGTTTCCTTATCTAGATCAAAATTAATAAAACTCCTAAAAGATGAGTTAAATACTAAAGGAATAATTAATAGCAGAGATGATATGTAACATACAAAATTAATCAATTTAATTGAAATAAAGCCAGCCAAAATACCACCTAAAGCCATAGCAATAGGCGTCAAACCTTGAAATAAAGTTCCCATTAAACCAAATACTTTTCCTCTCATATTTTGAGGAACATTAATTTGAATCGTTGAAGTGACAAAAACATTATATATTGAATTTGATAAACCTCCAATAAAAATCAATACAAGAACAATTATAAAATTATTGAATAAAATCCAACTTGCATAACATAAAGATGAAATAATATTTCCTACAACATAAATTAATAATCGTTTAGATGGAGAAATATTAATAACAGTAGTAAAGAGCATTCCTAAAAACATACCCATAGTTAAACATGCCATAAAAATTCCATATTTGACAGGGCCAATATTTTCCGATTGCTGAAAGTATGGAAGCCATAGTATGAGTGCTATATTACCAAAAAAGTTTATAAACCCTGCTATTGAAAGCAGGTATCTTAAACCCTTAAAATTCCAAACAAAAAACATCCCTTCTTTTAATTCTTCAACAAAATGTACTTGTTTTTTGGGTTTAACAGTTTTAGGAACTTTAATAAATAACTCTGTAAATGCTGAGAAAATGTATGAAATACCGTTCAACAAGAACATGTGTGGAGCTCCAAATATCTGCACCTCCTTTGTAAGCCGCAATAGCATCAAAAGTAATAGCAATTCCTCTAATTAAATCCATCAATACTATCATATATTTTCTATCTGTGCGATCTACAACAACTCCTGCAAACGGTGACAGGATAATTCATGGAAGAAACCGCTGCCATCATTGCGGTTGAGCCTGTAACCGCTAACACCCAAAAACCTAGACAACTGAATATAATCTATTTCCTAAGGCAGAAACCAATTGTCCTTGCCAAAGTAGAGTAAAACTTGATGTCCAAAGTTTTTCCTTAGAAGAAACTTGTTGGTTAATTGTAATTTGTTTTTCAGTAAGCATCATATTTCCTCCTATTTTGCAAAAAATAAAACAAGTTAATTGATTTTTTTGTTAATTTATAATATATACTATCTTACGTTAATTTTCTTTATTTATATTATTTTACTTTATTCTTATCATATATTTCGTCACTTATTATAAAATCCTTCTTATTTATCTCGTTGACACACTCATTTGTTCACAAAAAAAGCGTCTGAAACTTAAATAAAGTCTCAAACGCTTTTCTTAAAATAAAATATTCAATTTTCTCTACCGCTAAGTTATATACACATTTTTGATAGATGAGCGGACTTTACCCAATGAGTTTTCTCCACTTTGCCAATTAAGTCCTTCCGAACACCAACTTATGCTTATGATTAGCCCACAAAAAGCCTGAAATTAGTTACTTTTATTGAAAAATATGATATAATAGTATCATAAGAATTTATAATAAAGGTGGCTAATTTCATGTTTTGTTCTAATAAAAATCAACCAATTT